>JAKBDW010000448.1:0-19720 GCA_021834245.1 Pseudomonadota bacterium | reverse complement strand
GCGAGAAAACCGCGCAAGGCGCACTCAAGGCGCTTTTCGGCACCGATAACATCCCGCTGAGCGCCGACATCCATGTGCGCGCCCCGATCCAGGCGGAAAACGGGGCGGTCGTGCCGATCGAGGTGAACACCACCTTGCCCAATGTCGAGTCGATCTCCCTCCTGGTCGACAAGAACCCCTTCCCGCTCGTGTGCCACGCCCGGCTGCTCAATGGCGCGCAGGGCTTTTTCATGGCCCGCATGAAGATGGGCCAGACCTCCACCGTGCGCGTCGTGGTGAAGTCCAACGGCGCGCTGCATGAGGCCACCCAGTCGATCAAGGTCACCGTCGGCGGCTGCGGCGGCTAGCCGCCCCTATTCCTGACAAAGAACTCTTACCCGAGGCATTCCCATGGCACACGAGACAAAGATCAAGACCCGCCCGAAAGACGGGGCGACGGAAATCCTGGTGCTGGTCAGCCACCCGATGGAGACCGGCCAGCGCACCGACCCCAAGACCAAGAAGAAGATCCCGGCCCACTTCATCGAAACGCTCACCATCAGCGTCAACGGCAAGCCCGTGCTCGAGGCCGACATGAGCATCGGCATCTCCAAAGACCCGCTCCTCGGCATCCTCGTCAAAGGCCCCAAGGACGGCGACAAGGTCAACGTCGCCTGGCGTGACAACAAGGGCGAGACCGGAGCCGGGGAAGCTGTGGTTGGGGGGTGAGAGGCTGGTTGGTTCCCGCTTTCAGCCGTAGCGCAAAAGCCCAGCAACCGTCACAAGCGGGACCGGACGACCGTTCCGGCCCCGCTTTGTTTGCGGCGGCAATCAGTTCTTGGACAGCTCGGGTCTGCCGTAGTAGTAACCTTGGGCCCAGTCTACGCCGATATCGCGCACGATATCGGCGGTCTCGGCATCCTCAACAAATTCTGCCAGCGTGGTGATGCCCAGATCCGACGCCGTATTCTGCATGCCCTGCACGATCGTTCGGACCCGCTTCTCGCGTACTCGCTGAATGAGGGTGCCCTCGATTTTGAGGAAGGAAAACGGCAGATCTGCAAGATACTTAAAGGACGAATATCCGCTGCCGAAATCATCCAATGCCAGTCGCAGTCCAAAGTCGATGAAAGGGCGCAGCATATCGCGCGCGGAATCGATGTCATGCAGCAATTCGCGCTCCGTAATTTCAATCACGATAGGCTTAATCGCCCGGATCGTGTCGTCGTCTGAGCTACACGCCTCGCGAGCGCTGCCTAGCAGTTCGTCGACCACTTCCGGATGACGCAACAAATTGCCCGATATGTTGACGAAATAGGACAGATTCGGAACATCACGCGACTGACCCAGGCGGCGCGCGAATACCTGGGACATTATTGCGCGGTCGATTTGATAGGTCATTTGCAGCTGGCGCGCTGCCTCAATGAAGTGCTCGGCCGGCGTCACTGAATGATCCGGCGTAAGAATGCGCGCCAGCGCCTCTTCGGCAACGACTGCGCCGGTCTTGAGGTCCACAATTACCTGGTAGGCGGGAACAACGCGTTGTTCGCGTAGCGCGGAATCGAGCAGCCTTCCAAGACCGAACAGCTGGCCATGAGGCTGGCTGGCGTGCATGATGCGGTTGCGTCCCGCATTCTTGGCTTGATACATGGCCGCGCCCGAGGCTGCGATCAGCCGTTGCGCATCTTCAGCATCGGCCGGGAAGCTGGCCACCCCGAAGCTTGCGGAAGTATGGATATGGTAGGGACCTGCTTCCAGCGTAAAAGACTCGATGGCCGCGCGCAGGTGTTCGGCAATGCGATCCGTTGTTGCCGCGTCAGTCTCGGGAAGCAGGCACATGAACTCCTGGCCACCCCAGCGCCCGACCTGATCGTCTTTGCGCAGCGAACGCGTCAGCAGCGTGGCGAGCTGTTGCAGCAACATATCGCCGTATTGTTCCCCATAGCCGTAATTGACGACCTTGAACCGGTCGATGTCGAGCATTACCAGGCCGAAGGAGGCATGGGTGGCGTTGCTGCGCGTTACCTGAAAATCTATGCTCTGGCGGAACGCCGAGCGGGTCTTAAGCCCCGTCAGCGGGTCAAGTGGCGGAACCAACGTTTCTCCTTCCTTGGTAGGGATCGTCTTGTTCATGACCTGTGCCGTGTCGTTGAACCAGCGGCTAATCGATTCAGTGCATCCCTGTGAGTTCTTGGAGATATTTTACTTGTTAAGCCAAGTGTCTAAAGCATAGCAGGACCGGGTAGGTAGTGCGCAATTGCGGCGGTGCCGCCGGTAATTATATTAGGATCAACTGATATTACTGGTGCACATCCTACTTTCCCCCAGTCACGCCAATTTGGCCATTCTATTGATGGGGTCTACGGCCTATACCGAGTCCATTTATTTAAGGAGTTGTTCTGTCACGAGAGCCGCTCCATTGCGCGACAGTTCCGGCGTGGTCAAAAGGCATTATAGATTTTTGATTTTATGTAATTTTCTCGTTCAGTCCCCGGGCTAATAAGGCGGCACCGAAGGCGGCCATCTCGGAACGCGGTTTAGCCAGGGGAACTCCAAGGGTGCGAGCCCGGATGCGTTGCCAGGCATCATTTCGGCTGCCACCGCCGGTGGTGCGGATCTCTCGTACCTTGGGTCCACCCAGTTTTTGCAAAAGCCGGTAGCCTTGCGCTTCAATGTTCGCGATTCCTTCCAGCATGGCTTGGAAAAAAGTGACGCTGTTGCCGGGCAGCGGCTCCAATCGTGCCACCATCTCGGGATCATTGATCGGGAAGCGTTCGCCAATATCGGGCAGGGGGTAGTAATCGAGCCCGGTCGGGTTGTCTGGATCGAGCATTGGCGTCATCTCGCGCATCTGTTCGACTTTGAAGTACTGAAGCAGTGTTGTACCGCCGCTGTTGGATGCGCCGCCCGCGAGCCAGCGGCTACCAAGGCGGTGGCTGTAGACGCCGTGTTCGGGTGAAAAGATGGGCTTATCAGAGAGTAATTTCAAGACGAGAGTGGAACCGAGCGCGGTAACCGCATCTCCGCTGACCATTCCTCCCGCTGCCAGAAATGAGGCCACGCCGTCGGTGGTACCCGCTGCGACCATCGTTTCGGCTGGGAAACCGTAGGTTTTTGCGATATCGCTGCTGATCGGTCCGATTTTTTCCCCGGGGACATGAACCTGCGGCAGCAGCGCAGTATTGAATCCGAGGCGGCCGATCCAGTCCGGCCACTTCTGCTGCTCAGCATTGTAGCCAAGCTTCAGGCAGTTGTTGTAATCACTCTGCCCCCATAAACCCGTCAGTTTCCCGGCAACCCAGTCTGCCTGATGCAGAGCGTGGGCCGCCTTCTTATCCATTCCTTTTTCATGCAGCCACAACAGTTTGGCCAGACTGCTGGTGGCATTTTGAGCACCCGAATTACGCTCCGCCACCGATAAAAGGTGCTCTGCCTGGGTCACGGCGCGCGAGTCGTTATACATCATCGCTGGCGTGATGGGCGCGCCCTTCTTGTCGCACAACAGCAGAGTACTGGACGTGCCATCCACCGCAATGACCCGGACTCGCTGCCGCGCAATGCGCTGCGCCAATTCCTGCAGCGTTGCATCAACCGCCTTCCACCACAACGACGGATCCTGGGTAACCTGGTTTTCCGTACGAACCGGCATCGGGATCGGCGCCTCGGTGTGTGCCAGAACTTCTCCTTGCGCATCAATGGCAAGGGCGCGGACACCGGCAGTACCGACGTCAATGCCAATGTAAATTCCGTCATCCGGCGGCGGAGTTTCGTCGACTTTCGCGTCGGCCTGGGTCACCCGCGGGCTGGTGCGCGGACGTTTATCTCCCGTCGTGCGTGCTTCCGGAGCTGCCTCGGGCTCCGGTTCCGGCTCGCCGGTTTCGCCTGACGTTCCGGATGCGGGGCGCCGTTCACGCGGCAGCATGCGGAAGCGCCCGCCGCCGGTCGAATTCTCGGGGGTCGCGCGGCGTGCGGCTGGCGTTGTCGGAGCCGGCGTTTTTGCGGTCGTTTCCGCCGACGCCGCGGGGCTCACGGTCATCGGCGCTTCTTCTGGATCTTCCGGAAGCTGCGGAACAGGAGGTGGGGGAGTCCATCCAGGTTGTCGATGTTCCGCGACAACTGTGGTGTATATACCGCCGCGAACGTAGAACTCTGCGCGTAGGCGCATGTAGCGCGGTGCCGTGGCTGCCACGAAGTCGCCGAGCATGGCGTTGGTAACGGCCTCGTGAAATACCCCTTCGTTTCGGTACGACCAGATATAGACTTTGAGCGATTTCAGCTCAATACACTTGTGGTTCGGGACATAGTCCAGATAAAGGGTGGCAAAATCCGGCTGTCCGGTTTTCGGGCACAGACAGGTGAACTCCGGTATTCGGATTCGGATGGTATAATCGCGTTCCGGATTCGGGTTGCTGAATGTCTCCAGCTGTTTACTGGGTTGGGTAGGCATTTAGGGTCCCGTATGCTAGCTTTGTGCATCCTTCTGACAAAATTGTAGCCCAACCAGAAACTTAATGCGCCTCAAGAAAATCAAGCTCGCGGGATTCAAGTCATTCGTGGATCCCATCACCATCCCTGTATCAGGCAACCTTATCGGCATCGTCGGTCCCAACGGTTGCGGAAAATCCAACATCATCGATGCGGTACGCTGGGTGATGGGCGAGAGCTCCGCAAAACACCTGCGCGGCGATTCCATGGCAGATGTCATCTTCAGCGGGTCGACTGCGCGCAAGCCAGTCGGCAAGGCATCGGTTGAGCTCATCTTCGACAACAGCGATGGCAGCGCGCCCGGGCAGTATGCGAGCTATGCCGAGATATCGATACGGCGTGAAGCCGGTCGCGATGGCCAGTCGGACTATTTTCTTAATCGGACCAGGTGTCGGCGCAAGGATATCACCGACCTGTTTCTCGGCACCGGGCTGGGGCCGCATTCCTATTCGATTCTCGAGCAAAATGCCGTTACGCGTATCATCGAGTCGAAACCCGAAGAGCTGCGCGGATTTTTCGAGGAAGCGGCTGGCATTTCGCGCTACAAGGAAAGAAGGCGCGAAACCGAAAATCGTATCAAGCACACGCGTGAGAATCTGTCGCGTGTTGAAGACATCCGCAAGGAACTCGACACCCAGTTACAGCGTCTGCAGCGCCAGGCGCGCGCAGCCCAGAAATACAAGGAACTCAAACAGGAGGAGCGCCAGCTACGCGCGCAGCTTTTGGCGTTGCGTTGGCGCGGTCTCGATACGCAGTTGCGTCAGCACGATGCGGCACTCGCCAGCCAGGAAACGGCGCTTGAAGGCGTGATTGCCGAGTTGCGTGCCATCGAAGCGAAAATCGAGCAGGTACGCGTGCTGCATACGGAGGCCGGAGACCATTTTAACGGCGTCCAGGCGGAATTCTACGGGGCCGGGGCGGAGGTCAGTGCGATTGAGCAGTCCATTCAGCACGCGCGCGAGACGCAGCAGCAACGCCTGCGCGAGCAGGAACAGCTCAATCATTCATGGGAAGAAGCCAGTCGCCATCTGCGCGACGACTCCGCGCGCCTGGAGCAACTCCAGCAGGGTCTCGACACTGGAGTGCCACAGCTCGCCGAGCGGCGCAGCGAGCGCTCTGCGTCTGCCGAAGCGTTGCTGCAGGCCGAACAGGCGATGCAGGAGTGGCAGGCCGAATGGGAACGGTTCGGGCAGGCCGCTGCGGAACCCGAAAAGGTGCGCGAGATACAGGGTGCCCGTATCTCAAGCCTGAATCAGCATATCGCGCAACTTAAGGAGCGGCACGCGCGACTGCAGGAGGAACTCGCTGCCATTGAGCGCGATCTCGGCGTCGACGACCTGACACAGTTGCGCAATGAGATAGTGGAGCGCGATCGGATCCACGAGGAACGCGAACGCGAACTTGAGGAACTCGAAGCACGTATCAAACAGCTGCGCACTGACAGCGAAGCCCTTGGCACGCAGCTCGAAGATTCACGCGGCCGTATACAGACAGACGAAGCTCGCTTGGCGAGTCTGCGCGAGTTGCAGGCGGCTGCAATGGGCAAGCACGATGCAACGCTCAATGATTGGCTGAAGCAGCGCGCGCTTGGCGATGCTCCGCGCCTGGCCGGTATGTTGACGGTAGAAGCCGGCTGGGAGCAGGCCGTAGAGCGTGTGCTCGGGTCCGATCTGACGGCTGTCTGCGTCGAGCGACTGGACGATCTTGCTGTCGACCTCGCGCGGCTGGAGCGAGCCGAGTTGACGCTGCTGGAAACAACGTCGAGCGCACAGCCACCTTCGGGTGCGCGCGCGACGCTGTTGTCCAGGGTGCGCGCGCAGACCGATGTAAGCGCGCTGCTGTCCGGAATTTACACGGCTGATACCCTAGAGGAGGCCCTGGTCCTGCGTGCGGATCTGGCGCCTCAGGAATCAGTGGTAACGCGTTCGGGAGCCTGGCTGGGACGTAACTGGATCGCCGTAACAGACAAGGAAAGTGCGCGCGCTGGAATTCTCGGACGCGAGCGTGAAATTGAAAGCCTAGTGCGAGAGCTGGGTGAACTGCGCCAGACTCTCGAGGGCGCTCAGGGACGGATGTCCGAGTGCCAGCGCCAGCTTGCAGGTATGGAGCAGGAACGCGATCAGAGGCGGCGCGATTTCAACGAATACAATCGTGAACGCGCGGCTGCTCACGCGCGCCTTGGGCACAAGGAAGCCCGGATGACGCAGCTGCAGGCGCGCCAACGCCAGATAGGCGACGAACAGAGCGAATTGGTGCAGCAGCTGCAGCGGAACGAGAGCGAACTCGGCGGCGCGAACGCGCTTTTGCAGGAGGCGATGGGCCGCAGCGGCACACTGGAAGAACGCAGGCGCGAGCTGCTGGCGCAACGCGATGCGCGGCGTACGCAGGCAGAACAGGCGCGCGCAGCGGCCGGTGCTGCCAATGAGGCGCTACACCGGCTCGAAATCGAACGGCAGAGACTGCAATCAGAGTTCGAATCGACACAGCAAAGCATTGCGCGCCTGGAAGGCCAGCTCAAGCATCTGACAGATCGCCGGCGCGATCTTGAGCAATTGCTGTCCAACGAGGTGCAGCCCGAAGCGGTACTGAACCAGCGTTTAGAGGAGGCCCTCAAGAAACGTTTGGAAATCGAGCAGCGCTTGAGTACCGCGCGGCAGGTGGTTGCTGACGCAGAAGCTGCGGCGCGCGATGAACAGCAGGCGCGCACACAGCAAGAGCAGAAGATCGACGCCGTGCGCGAAACGCTCGAGAGCGAACGCATGGCACGCAAGGAATTGGCCGTGCGCTGCGAGACGATGGCCGAGCAACTGCGTGAAACGGAGTTCGCTCTGGAGCAAGTACTGGCCGATCTTCCGACGGAAGCCGCCGAAGAGCCTTGGCAGCAGCTTTTGGAGGAGATGGCGAAGAAGATTGAGCGTCTGGGCGCGATCAATCTCGTTGCAATCGATGAGTATCAGGAGCAGTCCGAACGCAAGGGCTATCTGGACAAGCAGTACGAAGATCTGACCCAGGCTCTGACAACGCTGGAAGATGCCATCCGAAAGATCGATCGCGAAACGCGCACGCGCTTCCGCGAGACTTTCGACAAGGTGAATACCGGATTTCAGGTCCTGTTTCCGCGCCTGTTCGGCGGAGGGCATGCTTACCTGGAACTCTCCGGGGATGAACTGCTGGAAAGCGGTGTGCGCGTAATGGCGCGCCCGCCGGGCAAGCGCAACAGCACCATTCACCTGCTGTCGGGCGGCGAGAAGGCGCTCACAGCGGTTTCCTTGCTGTTCGCGCTGTTCGAGCTCAATCCGGCGCCGTTCTGCCTGCTGGACGAGGTGGACGCACCGCTCGATGATGCCAATGTCATTCGTTACTCCGAAATGCTCAAGGCGCTGTCGCAAAAGACCCAGCTTGTCTACATTACCCACAATAAGATAAGCATGGAGATTGCAGAATTTCTGGTAGGCGTTACCATGTCGGAACCGGGGGTATCGCGACTCGTCGCTGTGGACGTCGAGGAGGCGCTGGAAATGGTTGCAAAGTAAATTTGATGGACCGGGACTGATGGATCTGCAATATGCCCTGCTTTTGATCGGTCTGCTGATCGTAGGGGGCGTCGCATTCACCTCTTATTTCGGTAGATACCGCCTGGCGGAACGCTGGCGCGCACGCCGGGATGCCACCGGCAGCGAAGAAGATGCAACCGATACCGACGCGCAACCCAGCGAGGGCGAGCCTCTGCCAGAAGTTGCCGTACTCACCGCGCGGCGCGAATCCGCGGTCAGCGGTGGCCTGGATATCAATCCCGGCCCCCCATCGGCGCCCGATGCCAAGTTTCTCAAACCAGATGCTCTACCGGCGCACAACCAGCAGGACGTTGCCGATATTGAACTCTACGAGCAGCTCGAGGGGATCGAAAGCGCGGCCCTGATGCCGCTCAATCTGAGTCTCAGTCTTGGCCATCCGGATGATCATGGGCCAAATGGTGTGCAGCGTCGGCAAATGCCGGATGAGAAGGTTGATTTTGTCATCCGCTTGCCGGGGCGGGGACCAGTGAATCGCAATCAGGCCCTCGGGGTCTACAAGCAGAATGAATATCTGCTGGAAAAGCCCCATCAGATTTACGGGCTCGGTTACAAGACCGGCCAGTGGTCCAATCTGGAGTCTGATCGCGAATACGCTCAATACCGCGACGTGGCGGTTGCCATGCAGCTTGCCGACAGCCGCGGGCCGGTCAATGAATCGGAACTCAATACCTTCGTGCAATTGTCGCTCAAGTTGGCCGACCGTCTGCACCGCCCCACCAAGCTGT
This sequence comes from Pseudomonadota bacterium, assembly GCA_021834245.1. GTDB lineage: Bacteria > Pseudomonadota > Gammaproteobacteria > Acidiferrobacterales > UBA6901 > JAJXUF01. The sequence continues at coordinate 10,956 of JAKBDW010000448.1, read as the reverse complement.
CGGTTACCCTGGAAGAGGCCGTTGAGCGGGCACGCGATCTCGACCAGTTTTGCGAGGCTAATGATGTTCTGGCCAGCGTCAACGTCCTATCCAACAATCCGGGCGGATTCGGCGGGCGCGCAATCAACCAGGCTGCAACCCATCTGGGCATGCAGTTTGGTGCCATGAACGTGTACCATCTTAAAAACGACAACCCGCTCGGCTGCCGTCATCTTTTCAGTCTCGCCAACCTGTATGACCCGGGCGAATTTGATCTCGAGACCATGAACAGTATGAGGACCTCAGGACTTACCCTGTTCATGAACGTTCCCTGCGCCTATCAACCTTCGCGCGTGTTCGAAAAAATGATCGAAACGGCGCGCGGTCTGTGCGATATGCTTGACGGGCGGCTGGTGGACCAGGATGGAAGGCCGCTGACGGAAAGCGGATTGAAGGTGATCCGCACACAGATCGAGCGCATTGCCAGCGACATGCAGAATCGCGGTATTGTCCCCGGCAGCGAAACCGCGATGCGCCTGTTTTAGGCCGCCCTGCCACGCCCGTCCAGCCAGTTGTTGCCGGAAGCATCGGCAGCCCGTGATAAAATCCCCCGCCATGAGCGATCTTGATACGATCAGCAAGCGCGTCGAAGCGCTGCGCGAACAGATCAACGAGCACAACTACCGCTACTACGTACTTGACGCGCCGGTCGTTTCGGACGCGGAGTACGATCGTCTCATGCGCGAGCTTGAGGGGCTTGAACGCCAGCACCCTCAACTGGTAACAGCCGATTCGCCCACGCAGCGCGTCGGCGCGGCGCCAGCACGGGAATTCGGCGAGGTGCACCACCGGGTGCCGATGACTTCCATGGACAACGCCTTCGAGGAGCAGGAGGCCCGCGATTGGGACGAGCGTGTCCATCGTGGGCTCGCGCCGCAGGCGGCTGGCGGATATACGGCCGAACCGAAGTTTGACGGCACTTCCATAAGCCTGCGCTACGAAGATGGTGTGCTGGTGCGCGCCGGGACGCGCGGGGATGGCATGACGGGCGAAGATGTGACTCAAAACGTGCGCACCATTCGCACAGTGCCGTTGCGCCTGCACGGGCAGCAGTGGCCGAAAATCGTGGAAGTGCGTGGCGAAATCGTGATCCCGAAAAGGGGTTTTGACAAGCTTAATGCCGAACAGCTGAAAGAAGGCGGCAAGGTGTTCGCCAATCCGCGTAATGCCGCCGCCGGCAGTCTGCGGCAGCTTGATTCGCGCATCACAGCTGCCCGCCCGCTAAGCTTTTTCCCCTGGGGGCTGGGTGAGATATCGGGTGGCGAGATGCCGCGGCGCTATTCTGACGTGGTAGCCAGGCTGCATGAGTGGGGCTTTCGCGTCACCGATCTGTTCCGCAAGGTGCACGATATCGAGGGCTGCCTGCAGTACTACGGCGAAATCGGCAACAAGCGTGATGAGTTGCCGTTCGAAATCGACGGCGTGGTCTACAAGGTTGATGATCTTGCGGCACGCAATCGTCTGGGTTTCACTGCGCGCGCGCCGCGCTGGGCGCTGGCGCACAAATTCCCGGCGCACGAGGAGACAACCGTCGTTGAGAACATTCTCGCATCGGTAGGTCGAACCGGAGTGGTCACGCCCGTGGCGGTACTCAGGCCGGTGCACCTCAGTGGCGTAACCGTTTCCCATGCCACGCTGCACAATCAGGATGAGGTGCAACGCAAGGACGTGCGTGTCGGCGACACAGTGATTGTGCGCCGCGCCGGCGATGTTATTCCCGAGATCGTCGGCATCATCGCGGAAAAGCGTCCCTCTGGCACGCATCGCTGGCACATGCCGAATAAATGCCCTGAATGCGGCAGCGAAGTTGTGCGCGAGGAAGGCGCGGCGGCGCACCGCTGCATGGGTGGGCTTTACTGTCCGGCACAGCGCACTGGTGCGCTGCTGCATTTTGCCTCGCGCCGCGCCATGGACATAGAAGGCCTCGGCGAAAAGCTGGTTGCGCAACTGGTGGAAACCGGAATGGTAGTTTCCGTAGCCGACCTCTATTTCCTCGACAAATCCGGCCTCGCCGCGCTTGAGCGCATGGGCGACAAATCGGCTCAGAATCTGATCAACCAGATCGCAAAGAGCAAATCGACCACGTTGCCGCGGTTGCTCAATGCGCTGGGCATCCCGCAAGTAGGAGAGGCGACGGCCCTCGCTCTGGGGCAGCACTTTGGGGATCTGGCTCCTATTATGGATGCAGATGTGGATGCGCTGCAGGAGGTCGAGGGAATCGGTCCGAACGTGGCCGAGGAAATCCACAGCTTTCTGCATCAGAACCACAATCGCGAAGTGATCAATAAACTCATCGATGCGGGCGTGCACTGGCCCATAATCGCCCACGATCACAAGCCGCGAGCGCTGGCAGGCAAGACCTTTGTTCTGACCGGCACGCTTGCTGCGCTAACGCGTGACGAGGCGACGCAAAGGCTTGTGGCGCTCGGCGCCAAGGTGGCGGGCAGCGTGTCGCGGAAGACGGACTACGTTGTGGCCGGAGAAAACGCGGGTTCCAAGGCCGACAAGGCGCGCGAGCTTGGAGTAACAATGATTGACGAACAGGCGCTTCTGGAAATGCTGAAGGGGTGAGTGTTGTCCGGCCGGCTGTGCCGGTGGCAAATGCCGCCTTCCCCGGACGGAGAAGGCGGCGCATGCTGGCGGACGCGTTATCAGCCGTTGATGTCGATCTTACCCTTGGATTTCAGTTCTTGGACCATCTTGTCGATCCGCTCCTGCTGTAACAGCTGGCGGATGCGAGCCTGGACCTCGGCGTACGGAGGGAACTTGAAGGGGCGGGTGTCCTCAAGCTGGATCACGTGGTAACCGTACTGGGTCTTGACTGGTTCGGGCGATATTTCTCCCTTTTTCAGCTGCGTCACGGCATTAAAGAAGTCTGGAATCATCGAACTCTGATTGAACCAGCCGAGCTCGCCACCCAGCTTGGCCGATTGCGTATCGATGGATCTTTCCTTTGCCAGGGTTTTGAAATCGGCGCCGTGTTGCAGCTGCTTGATGATGTCCTGCGCTTCTTCCTTGGTTTTCACCAGGATGTGGCGGGCGCGGTATTCGTTCTTGTTGGTTTTTGCCAGCTCGTCGTTATAACGCTGCTTCACTTCGTCGTCGGAGATTGGGTGGTCCTTCAGGTACTCGCGGATCATCGCGCGTGCCAGAATGTTTTCGCGCTGAGTCTTGATGAGGAAGTGAACATCGGGTTGCTCGTCGAGCTTGTGCCGGAGAGCATCCTGCGACAGCAGGGTTAGATTGACCATCTGCTGCAATATCGCCTTCTTTTCCTGATCAGAGACCGGTTGCTGCACCGGAGTCGATTGCATGAAGTTGTCCAGGTCGGACTGGGTGATCGCTTGGCCGTTTACCGTTGCGAGCACCTTGCCGGTATCGACGCTCTTCTTTCCGCACGCGGTGGCAAACAGCGCGATGCTGAAGATGGCAATCAGAACCGATATGCGGCGATATCTCATGGATTTTCCTCGTCTTGAGTGGTGTTGTCGATTAAAGCTCTTCCGGAGCATAGGCGCGAATGCTTAGGGCATGAATCTCCTGGCGCATGGCATCGCCGAGGGCAGCATAAACCATTCGGTGGCGCTCGATTTGGCCCTTGCCGGCAAATTGTGCCGACACCACGGTGACGGCGTAATGACCACCCCCGGCACGGGCGCCGGCATGGCCTGCGTGTTGTGCGCTTTCATCCGTCACTTCAATGCTGTCAGCTGCCAGGGCAGCGCGCAGGCGTTGCTCGATCATCGTAGCACCGCTCATGGCAGCACCTTACGGAACGGCTTGACCGTTACTTCGGCGTAGACGCCGGCCGCGACGTATGGGTCGGCATTGGCCCAAGCCTGGGCCTCGGCCAGGGAGGCAAACTCGGCGACAATCAGGCTGCCGGTGAAACCGGCGGCACCAGGGTCCGGGGCGTCGATGGCCGGGAAGGGGCCGGCCAGAAGCAACCGGCCTTCATCGCGCAACTGTTCGACGCGTTTTAGGTGAGCTGGTCGGGCGGCTTGTCGCTTGGCCAGACTGGCGGCCGTGTCGCGTCCTTGGATGGCGTAGAACATCAGGACTCTTCCTTCTGTCCCTCGACTTCGTTCTGCGCCGGACTATCTAGGTACTTGGAGAGGAAAAAGGCCTGCACGAGGGCAAATACAACCGTCATGCCGGTGCCGCCCCAGACCTTGATGTTAACCCAGGTAGCAAGGCGCGTTGCCTTGTCGTATTGCAGGCCGTAATAGAACGCAAAATAGAGGTTGAGCACACCCAGCAACAGGAAGAACAGCGACCAGCTGAGATTATAAATCCGCCAAATGCGCGGCGGCAGGGAGATCTGTTTTCCGAGTAGGCGCTCGGCAGCGGTGGTGTTGCCGAAAACCTGGCTGCTCAAAAATGCCGCTGCGAAAACCCAGTACAGGATGGTCGGCTTCCAGCGGATGAACGTGTCATTGTGCAGGAAAAGGGTCAACCCGCCGAATACCGCGATCACAACAAGCTGGATCACGTACATGGTTTCAAAACGCCGGTGGCGGTACCAGTACCACCCAACCTGAAAGAAAGACGCAGCAATCGCGACGCCCGTGGCAACGTAAATCCCCGCGAATTTGAACGCGAGAAAAAACAGGAACAACGGAAAGAAATCGAAAAGGATCTTCATTTGGATAGAGTCATGTAGCTTCCGTTTATTCTCGCATTTAGCGAACCGAGGGGCAACGTAGGGAGCTAGTGGACGGTGCGGCGGGTCCAGGTCGCAAAATAATGGGCCATTACCTTGCGCACATGTTCGGGATAGTCCAGCGCGTCCATCTGCTGCATGCCCTGGGCAAAGAACCCCGGCGCATCTTCCGGCAGGTCCTGCACGAGTTCGTCGAATACGGCAGCCATGACCTCGGGATTGTGCGAGCGGGTGGCCACGATGCCGCGGTTCAGGTGCAAAAGTCGCCAAGGCCGCCCGGAATTGGTCTTTTCCAAATCTTGCCGGATGAAAGGATCGCAGGCATGGAGTATCTCTCCCATGAAATCTGCCATGTGCTCGAGCAAGGCGGGTTCAGTGACGCGATTGGCCATGTCAGCCAGGGCGTTGACTATTGGTTCGAGAGTGCGGATGCGTCCCTGATGGCGGATGATCCAGTCGGCGCAGGCCAAGACAACCTTATGGATTTCCTGCAGCGCGTCGGCCAGCCCGAGTTGTTGCGCCCAGGTGGCAAGATCGCTGAACAAGCTGAGTCCATAGTCGCCCAGCTGGTCGGTGTCGTCTTTCAGGATCGGCCCGGTTTCGCCCTCCTCGCGATCGAGATTGCTGGCCACGGCCAGGAATTGTTCCAACGCTTCAATGAGTTGGATAGGCGTCACCTGGTCATTGATGACCGGTGCACGGCGGCTATAGGCGCTTCGGATCTGCGCCGCAGCCGCATGAAACCGGCGGACCGCCTCGGGAAGCGGGGCAAGGGACTCCATCGTTGGGCAAAGAATCCGGGTTAATTATGCACTGCGGGCATGATACTCTCATTTCCCGGTAGACGCAGGGATTGCCCGGCGCGGACTGATTCCGATACGCCTGACCCTGCAAACCCGCGGAGGAGACGCTCGGCGCGTGCCGCATTACGATCTGCACAGTCACAGCTACTATTCGGACGGCACCCTGTCGCCGGCCGAGTTGGTTTTGCGCGCCCATGCGGCTGGTGTGGATGTACTGGCGCTGACCGATCACGATGTTACCGACGGCATTGGCGAGGCCCGGGCCGCGGCGCAGACCATCGGCCTGGCGCTGGTGCCGGGCGTGGAAATATCAGTAACTTGGGGTACAAAAACCGTACATATTGTGGGTCTTGGCATCGATCCGACAAATGCCCAATTGCAAGCCGGGCTCGCACGGCTGCGCGTATTCCGTGCGTGGCGGGCCGAAGAGATTGGCCGGCGGCTTGCTGCCAAGGGCATTGGCGAGGCCTACGAGGGCGCGCGAGCGCTTGCCCGCGGTAGTCTGATCAGCCGCACCCACTTTGCTCAGCACCTGGTGGCCGCGGGACATGCCGCGGATGTGCGCCAGGTATTCAAGAAATTCCTCGTCAGCGGCAAACCGGGTCATGTGCCGGGGCAATGGGCGGCGCTGTCCGACGCGGTTGCCTGGATTTGCGCGGCTGGTGGCCAGGCGGTCATTGCCCACCCGGCGCGCTACAAACTCAGCGCCACCCACCTGCAGCGACTGCTAGGCGAATTCAAGGATTCGGGAGGCGAAGCAATCGAGGTGGTTTGCGGCAGTCACAGCCGCGACGACTACCTGCGCTTCGCATCGCTTGCCGCGCGCTATGGCCTGCTGGCTTCGAGCGGGTCGGACTATCATGGTCCCGAAGCGCCATGGGTTGAGCTCGGCCGGCTGCCGGCACTGCCGGAAACATGCCGCCCGGTATGGCATTCTTGGCGCGGTGCAGACGGTACCGGCTGTTCGCAGAATTCGGTCGCGCTGCCGTTAGCTGTGACGGGTTGAATACGCTGGAACCGGTCCGATTTTCTCGCCTTGCCGACGGCGTGATGCCTGGACGCATTAATCAATAATCACGCGAAAGTTTAACGACCAGCAGTCAATCGCAAAAGGAGAGACCGATGTACCAGGTTAACTTGGTTGTCGAGTCGGTGCGTAGCTTTCTGATTCAGCTCGGGCAGTTCCTGCCGCAGTTGCTTGGGGCCATCGTGATTCTTATTTTCGGATGGCTGATCGCCAAGGTCCTTAACTTGGTGGTTGTGCGGGGGTTGAAGCTCGTTCGCTTCAATGTGCTGACTGAGCTTGTCGGTATGGACGGTTTTCTCAAGCAGGGTGGTATTAAAAAAGGCACGGTGGATATCCTGGGGTTGCTGGTCTATTGGCTGATGATCCTGGTGACCCTGCTGGCAGCCTTCAACATCCTGGGCCTGAGTGTGCTGTCGGACATGTTCAAGACCATCGCTTTGTTTATTCCGAACGTGCTGGTGGCGGTGTTGATATTGGCGATCGGGCTTTATTTCGCACGTTTTGTGTCGGAGTCGATCATTGCCTATGGCAAGAACATCGGTATGACGGACATGGAGGTGCTCGGCCGACTCGTGCGCTACGCCATCATGGTCTTCGTGGTCATCATCGCGCTTGGGCAGATGAATATAGGCCAGACGATCCTCTACAATGCCTTCTACATACTTTTCGGGGCCATTTGTTTCGGCCTGGCGCTGGCATTTGGTCTGGGCGGACAGAAATGGGCCGCCGGCGCGCTCGAACGTTTTATGCAGGAACGCGGAAAGAAGCGCTAACAGGACCATCGAGGCATAGCCATGACGCAGTATTTCCAGGTGCATCCGACGAATCCGCAGGCGAGGCTGATCCGCCAGGCGGTCGAGATCGTGCGCCGTGGAGGCGTCATTGCCTACCCGACCGACTCAAGCTATGCGCTCGGCTGCCACATCGGCGACAAGGACGCCATGGAGCGTATCCGCCGCATCCGCCAGCTCGACGCGCGTCACGATTTCACCCTGGTATGTCGCGATCTGTCGGAGGTTTCGCTCTACGCGCGCGTGGGCAACTCCGACTACCGGATTCTCAAGGCCAGCACCCCGGGACCCTATACGTTCATCCTGCCGGCAACGCGTGAGGTCCCGCGCCGCCTGCAGAATCCGCGGCGCAAGACCATTGGGTTGCGTATCCCGGAGCATGTCATTGCCCAGGCGCTGCTGGCTGAGTTGGGTGAGCCACTCATGAGCGTGACCCTGACCCTGCCGGGGGAGGAGCTGCCTCTGGCCGAACCACAGGAGATCCGCGCGCGGCTTGAACACGAGCTTGATCTCGTGATCGACGGCGGCAACTGCGGTTGGGAGCCGACCACGGTGGTGGAGTTGTCCGATGGTGCTATGCGCGTAACCCGCAGCGGCAAGGGGGACGTAGCGCCATTTGCGGCACGTTTGCCAGCTTAGGCGGCGCATGGCCGCGGCACAGTCATCCTGATATACTCCACCCATGCTGGGTCAATTACTTGGGGTAATGGAAGCACTGACGCCGCCCCAACTCATCGCTGTTCTCATTATCCCCGTGCTGTTTGCCATCATCGTCCATGAGGTTGCTCACGGCTGGGTGGCGAAATTGCTTGGTGATCCGACGGCAGAGCGTCTTGGGCGTCTCACGCTGAATCCAATCAAGCACATAGACCCACTTGGCACGATTCTGGTGCCTATCGTGGCGTATGTCTTTACCGGTTTCATTTTCGGCTGGGCCAAGCCGGTGCCGATCACATGGCAGAACTTGCGCCATCCAAAGCGCGATATGGCGATCGTGGCCGCGGCTGGACCTGGAGCCAATCTGGTAATGGCGTTGTTGTGGGGCCTGATCGTAAAAATTGGCGCTCTATTGCCTGCCTCAGCGGCATGGTTCAGTCGTCCCCTCATGTTAATGGGCGTTGGAGGACTGTACGTCAACGTTCTGCTAATGGTGTTCAATCTGTTGCCATTGCCGCCGCTGGATGGCGGGCGCGTGGCGGTAGGTCTGTTGCCTGGACCGTGGGCGTGGCGCTTGAGCCGCGTCGAACCTTACGGATTCATCATTTTGCTTGCTTTGATGTATTTGGGAGTGCTTGGGTTGGTTGCCGGTCCGGTCATTTCCTTTTTCACCAATTTAATAAGCTGGTTCACGGGGCTCGGCTAGCATGAGCAGCGTGCTTCCTGGCCAGCCGCAGCGTGTACTTTCGGGCATGCGTCCGACGGGACGCCTGCATCTCGGGCACTATCACGGCGTGCTCAAGAACTGGCTGCGGCTGCAGAACGAGTACGAGTGCTTTTTTTTCGTCGCCGATTGGCATGCGCTGACGACGCACTACGAGGATCCGCGTGTCATCGAGGAGAGCGTGTGGGACATGGTCGTCGATTGGCTCGCGGCCGGCGTCGACCCAGCGAATGCGGTTTTGTTCATTCAGTCGCGCGTCCCGCAGCATGCCGAATTGCATCTGCTGCTATCGATGATTACGCCGCTGTCGTGGCTTGAGCGTGTGCCGACTTACAAGGATCAGCAGCTAAAGCTGCAGGATAAGGATTTGTCCACCTACGGATTTCTCGGCTATCCGCTATTGCAAAGCGCCGATATTCTCATGTACCGGGCGGGTCTCGTGCCCGTGGGTGAGGACCAGGTCGCGCATGTCGAGGTGACGCGTGAGATTGCGCGTCGTTTCAACTTTTTGTACGGTCGCGAAGCCGACTATGAAGCACTGGCGGAAGCGGCAATCGGCAAGATGGGTAAAAAGGCGGGCAAGCTTTACCGCGAATTGCGCACTGCGTTCCTCGAGCGCGGCGACCATGGTGCGCTTGAAACCGCGCGCGCCCTGTTGGACAAGCAGAAGAATATCGCTTTTGGTGACCGCGAGCGCCTGTTCGGCTATCTCGAGGGCGGCGGGAGATTGATTCTGACGGAACCGAGAGCCTTGCTTACCGAATCGTCCAAGATGCCCGGGCTTGATGGCCAGAAGATGTCCAAGTCGTACAACAATGTGATTAGCCTGCGAGATGCGCCGGATGAAGTCACGCAAAAGATTCGCACCATGCCGACAGATCCGGCACGCGTGCGCCGTTCCGACCCTGGCGACCCTGAAAAGTGCCCGGTATGGCAGTTCCATCTGGTCTACTGCGGCGAGGACGTGCGAAAGTGGGTTCAGGAAGGCTGCCACAGCGCCTCAATCGGCTGCCTGGAATGCAAACAACCGGTTATCGACGCCGTCCTTGCCGAGCTCAAGCCGATCCGCGAGCGCGCTGAGGCTCTGGCGAAGGACGCCACACTGGTGAAGAATATAGTTGCCGACGGCTGCCGCAAGGCGCGCGAAATTGCCGAGGACACGATGGTGGATGTACGGCGCAGCATGGGGCTGGGGTACAGTTGATGAGTCAGTCGCCACAGGAAACCAAAACGCCGGTGCAGGGCGAAATGCCGTTCGCTATCGTACAGGGCGAAGCGATGACGCAGTTGCCGCAGGATCTGTACATCCCGCCGGACGCGCTGGAGGTGATCCTCGAGACCTTCGAGGGACCTCTCGATTTGCTGCTCTACCTGATACGCAAGCAGAACCTAGATATCCTCGACATACCCATTGCCGAGATAACGCGCCAGTACATGGAGTATGTAGAGATCATGACGCAGGTACGTCTGGAGCTTGCCGGCGAATACCTGGTCATGGCGGCGATGCTGGCGGAGATCAAGTCGCGCATGCTGCTGCCGCGTCCGGTCGAAGGCGAGGAAGTGGAAGACGATCCACGTGCGCAGCTGGTGCGGCGCCTGCAGGAATACGAGCGCTACCGTCAGGCGGCAGAGGAGATCGACAACCGGCCACGGGTGGGGCGCGAGGTCCATCTCAGCGTCATTGAGTGTAATGCCACGCCGGTCAAACGCGTCGAGCCGAATGTCACCTTGTTTGAACTGCTCGATGCCTTCCGCGGTGTGCTACAACGCGCCGAGATGTACCGTCATCACCGGGTAATGCTGGAAGCGCTTTCGGTACGCGAACGCATGACCCAAATCCTCGGCCGCGTGAATGCCGAGGCGTTCGTCGATTTTGCTGAATTGTTCGACGTGAAAGAGGGCAGAATGGGTGTGGTGGTGACGTTTATGGCGCTCCTGGAGCTTCTCAAGGAAACACTCCTTATTCTGGTGCAGAACGAACCCTATGCCCCAATCCACGTTAAGGCGGTTGCCTGATGACTGATGCCAATAGCGAACTGAAGAACATAATCGAGGCGGCGTTGCTTGTGGCGGGACAGCCGCTGACCATTGACCGCATGCTGTCACTGTTTCCAGAAGGATCGCGCCCGACGCGTGACGACGTACGTGCCGTGATCGCGCAGTTGGAGCAGGACTATGCGAATCGTGCGATAGAACTGCGCCAGATCGATCATGGCTACCGTCTGCAGACCAGGGAAAGGTATGCCGAGTGG
>JAKBDW010000539.1:0-4896 GCA_021834245.1 Pseudomonadota bacterium | reverse complement strand
GTTAAGTCCCGCCTTGGAATTACCACAAAAAAGGGTGCGTCCTTTTTCGAGAAAGTGATCCAAGAGCTATATAGTGCAACGCTCCAATAAACATCTTTCGCGTAACTTTTATTGACAGCGCAAAATGGAAATGCGCCTGTGTTTTTTATTTTTTTGTCGATTTCTTTAAGCATCATTTTCGCCCCATGATCTTAAAATAAGCCCATGAACAACAGCGAGTTGCAAGCCAAGCGTCTCTATCCGTATTTCCAAATCTTCCACAAACCGATCTAGCTCAAACCCCATCTCCACTAGTACGCCGTCCGTTTTTTTCTCCATCTCGCCGGATAACACACGCTCAAACAAAGTCTCCCTGCCTTGATGGGTGCACACATCGACCCGCGCTTCTCCTTCACCGTGCATTTCACCGAAAATCTGTGCCCGGTATCTCCCTGCAGGTAATTCCGCATACGGTCCGCATAACAGATGGCCAGACTTGCCAGTGGCATACAACCGGCGACCAGCGGCATAGCCGATGGGGGACGCCAGCGCCGGATGCGTCGCCCAGTAGGCGAGAATTGGCTGTTGGTCGGGCTGTTGTGCTGCGACTTTCTCCTGAACCGGGAGATGGGTGGTTGGCAATGCGTCGGCTCGCCGGATTTCCAGTAGGTTAATCGCCAGATCGCTCATGGCCTGTGCTTCCACGCGGACTTCGACCTGCTGCGCGGATTGGGTCAGTGTAAATTCCAACAAGGCGAGAGTTTGCTCGTGGTTCGATCTCGATCCTTGCAATGCGCATTCGGCCACAATCGTTTTGCCACCGTTGATACAAATATCGGAGACAGCGCCGTTTACGCCGGCAATGCCGACTTTACCGATGAGGATGGCCACATAGCGCCCAGGCGGTAGCGAGAGATACGGACCGTAGAGGAGGTGACCGGCCTTGCCACTGCTCCACAAAGCCGTGCCGCGGCGTTCGCCGACCGCGGTGAACAAGAGCGGGTCTGAGCCCCAGTAGCGGGCCACCAACCCTTCATCCTTCTTCGGGATCCAGCGATCTTGCCACTGATCTTCGAGCACCACCTTCAGCATGTTCTGGGTGGCCTGCGCCCAGGTGAGCCACGGCATGCCTCCGGAAGCAATAGTCTGCGTGGCATTCGCGCGCTCTAGCCAGTGCAACACCGCTTGGCCAAGATCGGCAGGGCCAAGGCCAGAAAAATAGGCTGCGTGGCGGCCTGCTACTTCGCGGAACACCGGGATATCTCGCGCCAGGATGGCGAGTTTGTGGCGCGCAGCCTCCACAAGCGGCAAGCCAAAGCCCTCGCCATACGATGCGGCGATCAGGCATGTGCTGGCGGCATAGACGGCTTCCAGATAGTCGTCGCCAATTGCCTCCAGCCAGAAAAGGTGTCGTTCGCGCTCAGGATGGCTGCGCAGGGCCTCGGCCAGCGCGTCCACCATCCAGCCGAGCTTGCCGACGATGACCAGGTTGACACGGTGCCCCTGGCGCCACAGCCATTCAAAGGCGGCCAACACCTGCGCGTGGCCTTTACGCGGCTCCAGGGTGCCCACCATGAGAAAGGCGGGATAGCGAGCGATGGCCTCCAGGCTGCGTTGCTGGTGCGGACTGGGGCGCCACTGGTGCTCCCGCTGCGCGAGTTCAACGACATCTGCACCGTTATGCGCCCAGCCGATCTGCAGCGGGTGACCCTGTCGCGGGCCGAACAAAGCGAGCCACTCCTTGGTCTCCTGGGCGACAGTTGCCGAAACAGCGATCAGCCCAGTCGCCACATGCGCGAGGGTTTGCATCCAGTTACGGTGTTGCCTCGTCGTATGTTCTGGCGTGGCCTGTGGGAGTGTCAGAGGAAGAACATCGTGTACAGTAAATACGACCTTGACTCCGCGCAGGCGCATTTGGCGCAGCGCCTGCTGATGCTGTGGCACCACATCTGGCTGCCAGTCCACTGCCCAAAATACATCGCCGCAGTGAGCGGATATTGGGGCATCGTCGAGAGATAAATGCCCCAAGTTTAAAAAGCGTGCCGTAAAACACCGTGCATAGCGATAGCCATGTTCCATGGTGGCATAGACTGGCTCGATGCGGTAACCGGCCGGCGGGTTGCGCAACAGTTCGTGCATAACGCTCCGCACGACACGTTGAATACCGGTTTTCGCATCGCGATGATGGAGCTCCGAAATATCGAAAAACAACTGGCGTGTCGCGAGCGTCGGCATAGGGAATTGCTCGGTGGCGCGAATGGCCGCGAGCGCCAAATCGCTCGTCGTCGCGGGCGCAGCCAGTCGGCGCAATCCTTGAGTAATCCCGAGCAGGCCCGCTTGAGCCCGGTCATAGGCACCTTCAATCGCCTTGGCATATTGCGCTGCACAGGCTCGGGGCTGGTGGTATTGATGAATATAACGCTGCGCTTTCTCTCCCAGTTCCTTACGGCGCTGGGGATCCGATCGCAGGGTTTGCAGCGCATCGACTAACGAGTCGTTGGAAAAGTTGTCTTCAAGCATCCACACTATGTCATGTGGAAGTTCCGCGAGACTGCCATTAGCATTGCAGATCGTCGGCAATCCTGCATTCATGCAGTCCAGTGCCGTGCCTGACGTTTCCCCGCGGGTGATGCCACGCAATTGTACCGCGATATCCGCCGCGACTAGATGGCGCCGATAGGTTTTTTCGTCTGCCCAGCCGGTGATATTGACCCGCCCTTGTGTCGAACCCATGCGCTGCATCAACTGCGTACCATATTCGCCACCAGCCTCTCCCACGAAAACCAGCTTGCAGCGTGGATCGCGAGCCAAGTCAGACGCCAGCCAGGCATCCAGCAAACGATCGTTGAGCTTTGACGTGTTTAGCAAGCCGAAGCAGCAGACCAGTACATCCTCCTCATTCAAACCTAGGGCTACGCGGGTAGCATGCCGATCCGTGCGTGCAATAGGCTTGCGCAGATGCGGAATCACAGTCCAGTAATCGGCAAAACCACGGCCATACCAATGCTCCGCCAGGCGGCGCGAGTATTCGGAGTGGACAATCACTTGAAGTGATCTTTGCAAAACCGGGAAATTACAGGGCCAATGTGCACGAACCTCTTCGATTTTTGCCGCGTATCTATGCACTAGGGCATCCCATCCATGCGAGAGCAATAGGGATCTTTGCCAGGCGCCCGGCGTCTTGCCGGTGCCCTCCAACCATTCTTGAATTTCTGCAAGATAGAAATCATGCAACACGATTACCCCAGGTATACGTTCGATTAAATCGAACATATGCTGGTGAAGAGAAGAATTGCCGATGTGATAGAGTACGCGGTCATAGCGCTGCGCACAGGCGATAAACTCACTAACGCTACATTGTCGCGCATTGGCGAGCACCCAAGGGTCTGTTAGCGCTTCGTCCTGCTGGACGACGACCTCGATGTTGTAATGCCGGGCAAGTTCGGGCAGAAGTTCGGCAGAATAGTCTGCAATGCCGCTTTTCGCCGATTGGAGCGGGGAGACATAGGCAAGTAAGGGCTTGCTCAGAGAGTGGGATACAGGCGAAGCAGCAGTATGTGGTCTGGCGCCTGAAACTGCGTGCGTATGAAGCGCATTTAATGCGCGCTGAGCTGTCATTTCCCAAGAAAAGTTTTGGGATTGCCGAGCGCCATGCGCCTTGAGTTTTGCAATGAAATCAGCACTACCCAGCGCGCGCTGCATCAGCGCGGCCATCTCACCCAAATCCTCCGGGTCAAAAAGGGCATCTGCCCAGCCAACAACTTCGGGTAGGCTCGCTTTCTTGCTCGCCAGAACGGGCGCGCCACAAGACATGGCCTCCAGCGCGGGCAGGCCAAACCCCTCATGCAAGGATGGCGAAACGAACAGGGTACAGAGGTTGTAGAGCCGCACCAGATCATCGTCGGAGACATGTCCGGTGAGCACGACATCATCATCCTTGAGGCCATTTCGTGCGGCGAGGCTCTGCAGATGTGACCGTGTACTATCATCGACCCGATGCACCAGCACCAATTGATGGTCTTGGCGCAGTGCCGCCGGGAGCCTGGCGTAAGCGGCAATGAGGGAGGGAATGTTTTTGTGCGGATCGTTCAAATCGCCAACCGAAATCACAAACTTTCGTGCGATGCCGAAATGCGTGAATAGCGCCGCGCGTTGTTCTTCACCAAGGGTAAAAGGGCGGAATCGGCCGTCGGCAGCTGCATAGATGGGGGCGATCTGAGCTTTTGGCCAATCCAGGTAATCCAGCGCTTCCCGCGCGGTGGAATCGGAGTTGCTTAATAGTAAGTCTGCGCTACGCAGCCAAGCGAGCTGATGGTGGTAATAGCGGCTGCGCAGCGGATCGACAAGGTATTTGTCCCCGAGTATGAGGGGAATGAGATCGTGTAGGACCACGGCGGTTGCAATGCCGGTTTCACCTATAGCACTAACGGCATCGTCGCCTTGGCCTTCAAACAGGCTGGTGATCAGCAGCCAATCGGGCTGTAACTGGCGGATTTTGGCGTTGTAGAGCTTCTCACTGGCGGCCCGGCGCCAGCTATTGCCTGGGTCGAGGGCGTCGCAGGGGCTCAGCGGCGCCCAGAGGTGGATGTCCTCGTCCGCCACCAGACCGGAGAACGCTTCCTTGAGCGGCTCGATGGTGTCGTCAAAGGCGGCGTTGAGAAGCAGGGCGATGCGATGCTGGCCTTTAGCGATCTTGGCCAGCGCCAGCGAGAACAGCAGGGAGTAGCGCCCGATACCCCGATAGCGGCTTTCTGACTGCGCACCTTGCAGGTCGATGAGAATATGCATGGTTTAGCCCCTCACCCCTTGGCTCAGCCAATACAGGGCCTGGCGAGCTTCCCATGGCACGCTGCCGACATCCGGTGATGGTGCTTGCAACGATGTGCTGGCCTCTCGCAGGGGCCGCACGAAAAAATC
>JAKBDW010000190.1:0-4898 GCA_021834245.1 Pseudomonadota bacterium | reverse complement strand
CGTGCTCGGCCAATCCGCCGCTTTCAGCGGACCAGCAGGCAAGCTCGGGCAAGCGATGCGCGAAGGCGCGACAACATATTTTGATCTTGTTAACCGTCAAGGCGGCGTCTATGGCCGGAGAATTGAACTTATCTCACTGGATGATGGTTATGAGCCGGATCGCGCCGTCAGCAACACAAAGCAACTGGTCAATAAGGTGTTCGCGTTGTTCGGCTATGTAGGTACGCCCACCAGTTACGCCGTCATGCCGATTGTGAATAAAGCAAAGATACCGTTCTTTGCTCCGTTCACCGGCGCGCAGGGATTGCGTACACCGCTGGATCGGTATGTATTCAATATTCGTGCTAGCTATTTCGACGAGACGGAGAAGCTCGTCGACTGGCTTACCTATCAGCACAAAACCAAGATCGCCGTCTTTTATCAGGACGACTCCTATGGTCAGGCAGGATTGGCCGGAGTTACTCGCGCAATGGACCGCCGCAATCTCAAGATTGTCGCCACAGGCACAGTTGAGAGGAATACCATTGACGTTGCCGACGCGGTCGACAAGATCCGCGCTGCCAGTCCGGACGCGGTGATCATGATCAGTGCTTACAAATCCTGCGCCGAATTCATCAAGCAGTACTCGGCGATAAGCCCGAACACGACGTTTCTCAACGTTTCGTTCGTCGGTAGTGAGCCGCTGGCCAGCGAGCTGGGCGCAATCGGTAACGGTGTGATTGTTTCCCAGGTTGTCCCTTATTATGATGATCTGGCTTATGGCATTACCACTGAGTTCAAACGTGCGCTCAAAGAGATTCATCCAGGAAGCGTGGCTTCCTTCAATAACCTCGAAGGATATATCGCCGCAAAGGCTTTCGTAGAAGGGTTGCGCCGAGCCGGGCCGGATTTAACGCGTGAAGATTTGATTGACGCCCTGGAGACCTTCAATCATCTGGATCTGGGCGGGTTCTATGTCTCATTCTCACCGACCAATCACAACGGATCGAAGTTGGTAGTTCTAACCATGATAGTCGGCGGCACCGGTTCATTTCTGCCATTCTGGAGATCTGATGAGGCAAATGCAGAATAAGTCTGGCCTAGCGCAAATCTGAGACTGGATCCGGCCGCAATGCCACGAGCTCGCTGGCATTGCATCGCGCTCCGAAAAGGAACTTTGAATCAAAACCCGGGGCCGGCGCATGGACGTCGTGCCCTGGGTGTTGGTTTACGCCATCCTTAATCGGATTTGCAGGTTCCACCGCAGCGAATTGGAATGAGCTTAAAAGTTGTTATCGGATGATCCTGTCGCGGCGCGCTGCGGCAGGGCGGCCGGCGCGGCTGTCGGCACCGAAAGGGTCCGCGCCATGGATTTGTGAATCGGATCAATGGGTCGGCGAGGCCGGGCCCGCGCAATGCAGGGTGATCCGCCAGTGCCGGAAAATTGCCCGCGCAATGCGGTGTTGTTATAGTCCTGGCGGCCAAAAAATCGGGTTTACCAGCCGGAATACATGAACGCAGTCACCCTGCCAATTACCGCCGGCCAGCTACGCATGCTAGTGCCGCTCAACTCAATCAATCCGGAAAATCTGGATAAGCTCGCGCGGCAGTCGGTGGTTCAAACCCACGTCGCCGGCACGACGCTATTCCTTGAAGGTGACAGCGATCCGATCTCGATCTATCTTTTATCGGGAGAGGTCATCCTCGAATCGCACACCAGCAGTTTCAAACGAAGCGTCTTGGCGCAGTCGGATGAGGCGAATTACGCCCTTTCCAATCTCAAGCCACGCCAGTTTTCGGGGATTGCCAAGACGGCGGTCACAATCTTGCGCCTCGATTCGCAGATGATCGATACCATGCTGACCTGGGACCAAGTATCCGGTATTGAAGTGACCGAATTCGGCAGTGATGCGGACGACAAAGGATGGATGATGAAAATCCTTCAGACCGACACTTTTCTCAAGTTGCCGCCAGCGCATATCGAGACGCTTTTTGTGCGACTCGAGGAGATCCCAGTCAAGTCGGGGCAGATCGTGATCAGGCAAGGTGAGGCGGGGGATTACTTTTATATCGTCAAACGCGGGCGTTGCCGGGTAGTGCGTATGCCGTCGCCGAATAACGCCGCTACAGTACTGGCCGACCTTGGAGAAGGAGATAGTTTTGGAGAGGAGGCGCTGGTATCGAACGCGCCGCGCAATGCCACAGTTGCGATGTTGTGCGACGGTACGCTTATGCGCCTCGCGAAGACTGATTTCGAAGCGTTGCTCAAGGCCCCGCTGCTTAATTGGATTGATGTGCGCGAGGGTGTGGAAATGGTAAAGTCCGGTGCCGCGCTGATAGACGTGCGGCTCGAAAGCGAACATCGCAATGGCAGCGTTCGCGGCAGCATCAACTTGCCGCTCGCCGGACTACGTGCCGAACTCGCAAATCTTGATCGAAATCGGAAATACGTCGTTTACTGTGACACCGGCAGTCGTAGCTCGGCTGCCGCGTTTATTATGGGTCAACGCGGATTCGAGGTCTATGTGCTGCAGGGCGGATTTAATTCACTCAGCCGCAGGCCGCACGGCGAGCCGCAATAAGACGACGCAAACAAAATTACTTCGGACGCTCCATCAATATGTCTTTGAAACTGGGGAAAGAGCGGTTCATGCTGGCTGCGATTTGCATGGTCGCAGTGTGTTTACCGCGCATGCTTGTGGCTCAGGATCTGTTGCAGCAACCGGCACGCCCGGTACTGGTGCGTTTTCTCATGACTTTCGACGATGGACCCAGTGCAGTACCCAAGGATAATCCCACCGCGTCTATCCTCGATCAGCTCAAAAACAATGTGGTTCAGCCGAACATCAAGGCGGTATTTTTTGTCCAGACGCGAAATTCGAACGGTGGCGGTACTGCAATAGGGCAAGCACTGCTGCGGCGTGAGCATGCCGAGGGCGATATCATTGCGCTGCACAGTGGCAGCCCGCGCGGGCATATAAATCATACGCAGATGCCGTGGCCCGAATTCGTGCAGTCCTTGCGTTTCGGTATCGCAGACATCAAGCGTGTTACCGGCGCAGCCCCACAGTTCGTGCGTCCGCCGTACTGGGCATTCAATGCGCGCACGCTCACCGGGTACCAGGAGCACGGTCTGCGCATGCTGCTCGATGACGTGACGATTGGCGACGGCAAGGTACACGGAGTCATCATTAATCGCCATGCGCGTAACCGCATGCGCGTCGATCTGCGCAACATGTACCGAAGAATTGTAGAAGGCAAAGTCCCGCTAGTTGACGGCCATTACCCGATCGTGGTCACGTTCCACGACACCAATCAGTATACGGCGAGGCACCTGCAGTCCTATCTTGAAATGCTGGTGGAAGAAGCGTGGCGCGCCGGCATGACTCTGGACAGCAAATATTTTTATTCGACGACCGCCGGTGTGGAGACTGTCGTCGCTGTGCGCGCAACGACGACGATGCACACGGCACTGGCAGCGATGAAGGGCGTGCACACTTACAAGATTCAGTAGGTTCGCGGGAATTGCCGCAAAGGACCTTACTTGGAATTGCCGCCAGGCGGTGATTTGATAATGTCGCCTAAATGAAACGACATTTCTCCCCGGCGGCGATCGTCAAAGAAATGCCGTAAAGTTTGCGCCACCACCGGAAAGGCCAATTCGTCCCACGGAACCTGTTCTTCGCGGAACAGCTCGACTTCGAGGCTTTCGCTTCCCGGCGCGTAGTCGAGATTGAGCAATCGTCCACGGAATATCAGGTATACCTGGTTGATGTGCGGCAGATTGAAGAGGCTGTACAGTTCACCGATTTCCACCGCCGCCCTGGCTTCCTCCAGGGTTTCTCTAGCAGCCGCCTGAACCGTAGTTTCACCATTTTCCATGAATCCGGCCGGCAGGGTCCAGAGGCCATAACGCGGCTCGATGGCGCGGCGACATAGCAGAATCTCTTGTCCCCATTCGGGGATACAGCCGACCACCATTTTCGGGTTCTGATAGTGAATGGACTGACAGCGATCGCACACGTAGCGCGGCAGGTTATCGCCGGGCGGGATTTTCAGGCTGACTGGCGCACCGCAATCGCTGCAGTATTTCATTTTCCGAAAAATATATGATGTCTGCCATGCCGTCACATCGGACGGGAAGAAATTCGATTATATACCGCCGGCCCGCACGGGTGGTCCGTGGAATATCTTGCTGTCAGGTCGGAGAAGCGATTGCCGCTACGCCATTGGCCGCAAGGAATGTAGCGGTGGTTGTCGCGCCGTTGATCGACGCGCTTGCTGATCCCGAGCGGCGCGCGTTTCGTCCGGAAATGCGCGCCGCTTCTGCCAGTCCTGGGTAGTGTTACACCATGTCCTTCAGGGATTTCAGCGGCTGCACCTTGATCACATTGCGCGCCGGCTTGGCCTTGAACATGACTTCTTCCTTGGTAAAGGGGTTGATACCTTTGCGTGCCGGTACAGCCGGCTTGCGAACGACCTTGACCTTCATCAAACCGAAGACGTTTACGACACCCGGGCCGCTCTTGAGGTCGCGGCGGATCAGATTGGCGAGTTCATCGAACACCGCACTGACATCCTTGCGTTTGACGTCGGTTTTGTCGGAAATGTATGCCAGGATCTCGGATTTGGTGGTAGGTTTCTTCGTCGCCTTGCTTTTTGTTGCCATGAGTCGCTCCCAGGAATGATGGTGTGGTTTCGGAAAACGGCGCTAAAGTAGCATAATTTCCGCTGAAAATAGAAGGGCCGGTCGTCGTGTGCTTGGCAATTCTTTGTGCGACTCCGAATGTCGAGTCGAAATATTTTACTGCCGCAGCGGGTCAGTGCGGATGACTACGACCAGTGTGTTCGACCCTGACGTAAGGTTTTGGATGCAACAAGATGAAACGTAACATCGTTTGGCTTTCGATTTTCGCCAT
>JAKBDW010000214.1:0-4918 GCA_021834245.1 Pseudomonadota bacterium | reverse complement strand
GTCGAGATGAACCTGTGTTACCAAACTGGTGAAGAGATTCATGTTGGAGATCGCGTTGCTTACAACAACCAACTCGGCCGCATAGTATTTGTTGCAGGGAGTGGCGAGTTCTCTGAAGGCTACGAGCCCGCCAACTATCAGTCCGGGTTTATGATCGCATTTGAAAATGGTGCGCGTTTGTTCTTGGAAGCCGCAGACAAGCTTCTGCGCTTAGTCACGAGCGTATCCGATGCCTAACTACTCGCTCAAGCGGACGGCTGAGGGTCGGTTGCGCTACTATCATACGTCTGCGGCAGCCGCCGCTTAGCTCGGGTGCTAGCAGCAAAGGGGAAGCGATGAAATCGATGCTACGTATATTACTTGTCGCAATCGCCGCTTTGTCGTTGTGCTCCTGCATCTTGTCGAGCAGTTCTGTGTCAGTGAGGAGCATGGCTGGCGGCCCTGCTGGGCCTCGCACCGTTACATTTCTCAATGCCACCCCATACTTCGCTGAAATGACTGAGGCTCTTGCAGACAATGGCTTTACGGTCAAACCTATGCCGTCACAGCAGTATGTAACGCAAAATGAGGGTGGCGGCAAAATTGAGCAGTACAAAGAAGCCTCAACACGCTACGGCCTCACTCTGCTGGCTGCTCCAGTCGCCCCATGCGCGCTTACCACCCATGCCGTGTTTGACTTCACCCTCGTGGTTACCGACATAGCCAAGAATCAAATCGTGCTAATCCTCAAGCAACGGGGGTCGAATGGCTCATGTACTACAATCAAGCCCGTATTCCCAACATTGTCCGCGGCGTTGTCAAACGCATGGCATTGAGCTGTAAAACACGACTTTTTGCAGCTTACCATTCGCTCAAGCGGACGGCTGAGGGTCGGTTGCGCTACTATCGTACGTCCGCGGCAGCCGCCGCTTAGCTCAGGTGCTAGCGAGCCGGTGCAAAACGGCGTTACCAGTCTCGGTGACGCGGGTTGCAATCTTTGTACGGTGCCTTACTGGAATAGAGCCACCAATTGCCCGAAATAGGGCCAGTTCGCGTCGCACATTTTGTGTCGCCAAGGTCTTTCTCAATCAGTAAGTGATTGCAGGGCTTTTTTGCAGTCGCCCAGTCGAGTTCTGCGCCTGCCTTCCTCCATGCTTCCGGGTAGATCTTCCGCCAGCTTGGGTAAACGAAAAGATCGGCCCCGCATACACCCTCGAGAGGGATGTGGATGTCGCCACTCATCTTCTCCTCAAGCGTGTCGCCTTTGAACCATTCGTCCTGCGGAATCTCGTCCATGCCGGGATAATGCTTCGCGACACCGAAGATGCCACTGTCCGGACCACATAGGAAGAATGCATCGCTGGGTTGCCTGCCCATCTGTCGTGCGCGCTTAATTTGTTCGCTGAGCAATCCTTCCCAAAGCTGGAAGTCATAAAACTGGCAGGATACAGAATGCACGTCATCTCTCCTCGCCATTGCCAGGATGAGTTCACGCAATTCGTCTGGTAGATCGGATTGATTCATATTTGACTCTTGGCGCCTTCCTCGGCGGCTTATTCCCGGCGGGTAAATGCACCTTATTTGTCCATGGGGCAATACGCAGCTCCGGCCACTCGGCGGCAGCGGCAGTCCATACGGCTCAATCGGCTGGGGCTGCCCACGTCAATTGTCAGGCGGATACAACTTGTGACATGCATTGACTACGTCCCTTGACGCCTCGGCACTCATACCGGCGCGGACATATCGAAGGACACACTGTGCGTAGTTCCGTGGACGGAACATTGCCTGCCACCCAAGTACGAGTGCTCCCCCCAAGAGTATGCAAGCACCACATACCAAGATTTGCTTCTTGTGCGCAAAAATGCTCGCTCGCGTCTGCTCGCTGCGCTTGGCGTTCTGCGTCACAAATCCGCTGTGCACAAAAATGCGCGGTTGCGCCTGTACGCGTTCCTCCACTGGCCGCACGGGTTCGGTAGGCTGGCCGTTCTTTGCTGCCCACTCGCGCAAACGCCGTGCCATTGGGGAATCGCCATCGGCGGCAACAGATTCGCGGGCGGCTGCCTTCTCTGTATTGGGCGGCTCACGCTGAACTTCCATCGGAATCCTCCGAGCGGCCTGTCCCCAGCGCGAAAATTGCACCCGATTGACCCGCGGGTCAATATGCAGCTCCGGCCAACCTAGCATTTGAACTCGCTTGGGCAGCGGTCGAGGGCAGTCATTGGCGGCCTGCCCCTAGGGTGAGGGGAAAGCTGGATGGAATGCCTCGGAAACCGGATGCGCTACCTTTTAATCAAAAATCCGTAGTTTTGGAACGCCGGCAGTGGCAGGCGTTGCGAACTGACACTAGAGGGTAGGGGGCGAAAATGGCTGGGCGGTTCGCACCGGACACCGTGCATACAATTCCCAACGCCTAAACCGTAACAATTTGCCGGGTTTTCCACACGGCGAAAAAGCTTCGCATTGCCGCGAGCCTAGCCAAATAGCCCGAGTGTCGCGCCACCTTGGCGGTAACTTTGGCGGTAACATTCAAAGTCAATTCATGTGATTGTACATAAAATCAAACACTTGACGCTTTTGTTAGATTGAGCCTCTACCACCATTTTTTCCCTTTTAGCCTCAACCGGTTATCGCTCGAAAGGCCCGCCAATGATGCGGGCCTTTTCGTTTTTGTGCCCGTTTCGTGCCCAAGACGAGCAGGCGACGACAGTTGAGTGCTGTACGCAACCGCGAATCTGACGCATCCTTGTCAAATCTACCAGCCGTGGGTACGGACAAGGCGCTATCGAATGCAAGGCGAGCTCGACTTTCGCATGCGATCCGCCGCATTCGAGCATGTGCGTCGGCTCAATGCCACGCACGACTTCCTGTCATCACGCGATCTCTCCGAGGGCTTCACTTTCGAAGGAACCCGCGTTCCGCTGGTGAATCCGCAGCGCGGCATCTTCAAGCCGAAGCAGATGCGGTTCGTGCTTTCCATCCGCACGGTGTTTCCGAAGCCCGGCGCGAAGATCTGGTACGACGATCAGCGGCAGGTCCATCGGCAGATCTACCAAAGCGAAGATTTGGTCGACTATGCCTTCATGGGTACCGACCCGGATGCGGCGGACAACCGGTGGCTGAAGGAAGCATGCGAGCGAAGGATTCCGATCATTTATTTCATTGGTGTCGCACCGGGGCGTTTCCTCGCGCAAGTTCCCGCTTTCATCGCGCGGTGGGACCGTTCCGGCCTCAAGGCGTCGGTCGGATTCGGCGAACCGGCAACGACTGCAGGAGTTCCCTTCCCCGATGAACAACCCGCCAGGCGATATGCACTCAGCATCGTCAAGCAGCGCCTGCACCAAGCCACTTTTCGGCAGGCAGTACTCGCGGCATACGATGATCGTTGCGCCCTGACCGGGCTGCCGGAGTCCATGCTGCTCGATGCCGCGCATATCATCAGCGACAAGCACGAGATCCTCGGCCAGCCCATCGTGCCCAATGGAATTCCGTTATCGAAAATTCACCATGCCGCTTTCGATGCGCACCTGATCGGGATCGATCCCGATTTCCGCCTGCACGTATCCTCACGGCTCATGGATCAGTCCGACGGGCCGATGCTCGAGGCGTTGAAGCAACTTCACGATCGCTCGCTGAGGCTTCCGTCGCGCCCGCAGGACTTGCCAGACCGCAATCGGCTTGCGCTGCGGTTTGACGAATTTCGATCTGCAAACTGAAATCAGGTTACTGTTGACGTCAATCCTGTCCACGGCGTTGAAAGCATGTGCGCCGGTCGCATGCCGTGCGACGCCGCCGTGCCATCGTCGTCTTGGGCAAATCGCGCCCGACCACGAACGGGGTGTGTCATGCGCAGGAACGAATGGGAACTGGAGTACACGGCCGGCAAACTGGCGGAAGCGGCTACGGCGAAGAGGCAGTATCACGATGAGCGTTTTGCCTGGTGGAAAGCCAAGCGCAAGGAAACCATCGCGAAAATCCGCGCCGAAGGCATCGAGATCGACGAGAAGATCGTCATCGGTTTCCACGACAATCCGAAAACGCGCGATTGGGACGGCGCGGCGCGTGTGACGGTGCGCGACGATTTGCGCGCCGACCTGCATGAATGCCAGTCGAAGCTGTCATGGCACACGGAAAAGCGTGTCGAGTACCACGGCTGGGAACAGGCCCTGAGTGCCAATCCTGATGTGCCGCTGCGCCTGCACATCGACGACTGGCTGTTCTTTTTCGGCAAATGAGGAAGGCGTGATTACGGTCTTCTACACCGACAAGATGGTCGCCGACGCGCAGTCGTTCTCGCCGAGCGCGCGCAAGCCGCGCGAGGTGGTGGCCTCGTGGCGGCGGCGCTTTCCCGTGCTGGCGTACCGTGAACCGCGCGCGGCGACGGTCGATGAGATCGCGCTCGCGCACTTTCGGCCCTATGTCGAAGGCGTGCTGGCCCTGCGCAGGGAAAACGGATTCGGCAACCGGCTGCCGGAAGTGGCGGCTGCCTTGCCGTACACGGTGGGCGCGATGATCGAGGCGGCGCGCGCGGCG
Source organism: Pseudomonadota bacterium (assembly GCA_021834245.1). Taxonomy (GTDB): domain Bacteria; phylum Pseudomonadota; class Gammaproteobacteria; order Acidiferrobacterales; family UBA6901; genus JAJXUF01. The sequence continues at coordinate 409 of JAKBDW010000214.1, read as the reverse complement.
ATCAATGAAGGTGTTGCGATGGCGCCCGCCTCAGGTTTCCACCACGCCTGCTACGACCACGGCGGCGGCTACTGCACGTTCAACGGACTCGTCATCGCCGCGCAAGTGCTGCCCCAGAACAAACTCGCGCGGCGCGTGGGCATCCTGGATTTCGACCAGCACTACGGCAACGGCACTACGGACATCAAGAGGGAACTCGCACTCGACTGGGTCGAACATTATTCCGCCGCCGCTGATTGGGAACGGGCAGACCAGGCCGAAAGTTTTCTAGCGGCCATTCCCGCCATCGTGCAGCGCTTTGCCCGCTGCGACGTGCTGCTTTACCAGGCCGGCGCCGATCCGCACGTCAACGATCCACTCGGCGGCTGGCTGACGACGGAACAGCTGCGTGAGCGCGATCACCTCGTGT
>JAKBDW010000480.1:0-4926 GCA_021834245.1 Pseudomonadota bacterium | reverse complement strand
CCTCGTTGGTCGGGAATATTTTTGCCAATTCAGGCTTCAGCAATACCAGGTTGCTGCCCTTCTGGAATGCGGCGTAATGTTTTCCACGTACGCCCTTCCCGAGGTCTTCGCGCTTATATTTGGTACGCATAATTAACACTTGCTCCCCGTGAACATGCTTTCGATCTCGGTACAGCCCATCTGGTCGAAGTCGTCGGGCACTGTAAATTCTCCCGCCATGAAACCGAGGCGAGAAGATGCAGCTGCCTTTGCCGAATAGCGCCGCTCCAGATGCTCGATGAAATCCAACGCCTCGCGCGCTGCCTGCTCCGGCAGGCTGCGACTGTGCTGATAGATTTGTTCGGCTAACGTCATTACCTACTCCTTGCATATTGCTGCCGCATACAGGGCGCATTCTAGCCCCGACGGAACTGTATTTCCATTTCATAAACAATATACACCGTTACCCGCCGATCGGCTTGCACCGGATCAGGCATACACCGGCTGCTGCGACTCTTGCACAAGATCGATATCGGAGCGGACCACCCTGTTGCGCCCGGCCTGCTTGGCGGCATAAAGCGCGGCATCGGCCTGCGACAGGATCTCGTCCAGTTCGCACTTTGCATCGGCCTCGCAGACCGAGACGCCGATGCTCACCGAGAGGGAGATTTCTCCATGGCTTGTGGCAAACGGCGTGGCGGCGATTTTTTCCCGCAACGATTCTGCCAGTATCAGCGCGCCCTTTGTATCGATGTCCGGCGCGACCACACAGAATTCTTCGCCGCCATAGCGCCCCAGAAAATCATGCTGACGCAAACGCCCATTGAGACGGCCGGCCGCCTGGCGCAGCACTTCATCTCCTGTCTGGTGACCGTAGGTATCGTTGACCGGCTTGAAGTGATCAAGGTCTATCATCAGTATCGCCACGGGCAGGCCCGTGCGCCGGGCCAGCGCCTGCTCGGCGGATTTCATCAGGGCGCGCCGGTTGGGAATCTGGGTCAGGCTGTCGGTCATTGCAAGGTGCATCACTTCCTCATCGGAGCGTTCCTTGACCATGAGCACGAAACCGATCGACCCCAGAAGCGCGGTCGCCATGGCTGCGATATAGCCAATGAACTGGATAGGCTGGAGCACCAGGGTATTTTGCGGCTGTGCGAATTCAACTTGGCCTGTCAGGGCGACATAAGCGCGCGCGACCAGCACCAGCAACATCATCGCGACTCCGCCAAGCAGCAGCCGCCACGCACGTCCGGCACGGTTTTCCCGATCGGTTAACAGGGCGCGCGCAATCAGCGCCATCTGGAAGCCGTAGATGATGAAATCCCAGACGAAACGGCCGCGGATGTCATCTAGCAGAACGGCCACCATAAAAAGAGTCAGCGCGACAGGAACCAGATATTGCCAGCGCGGAGCCTGCCGCCTCTGGAATTCATAAACGGCAGCCAGCATCAGGGCATAGGCGGAGGAAATGAATCCATTGGAAACGATGACAGAGAAAACATCCGGAATCTTTCCGCGTGCGGCGATCAATGCCCATGACAGCGCCAGCAGGAACATCGCCCCTGCCCATTTGCCCATGCCGTCCCGCGTTCTGCTCTGGCTTGAAGCTGCGACGAACATGCTCAGCACAGACAGGCCATAGGTCAGCATCAGCGAGAACAGCAATGTGCGGGGGTCCAGATTCATGGTTTCAGCACGGTTCCCCGGCTATCTGCTGATCGGCTTGTAACGAATCCGCTTAAGCTTCGCGCCATCATGGCTTGCCGGCGTTGCAATCGGTGAGAGGCACTTCATTGTTCCTGCTTTTCCTTCTTGACAACATTGCCAGCGGGGCGCGTGACGAATGGCGTACCGGTCTGCTCGGCGAACTGGCGCGCCTTCTCGGCAGCTCGCAGCAATGCCTGTTGAACTTGCTGCGAAGACAAGTCGCTTTGTTTATGATCGTCAGCTTTCATTATTCATTGGTGTTTTTGCTGCCGTGACCTTATACGGGGACAGACCAAGTTTTATTTTTGCTGATCTCTTCATGCACCCACGATGGGTCAAGGTCGGCGCCATTCGGCCAGGTCAGCGCACCGAGTTCAACGCTAACCTGCTGAAACAACTGTGCATCTTTAAGCTCGGCATATATGCCTGAATCAGCGCTATTCACCAGCGCCGACATATCCACGATGCCGTTTGTACCATCGTTGCAGGTAATCGAAAGCTTATAGCCCGGCAGCACATTAACAGCACGCACGCGCCACGCTGCCGCCGCTTTTAATCCAATGGCGATATTTTCTTGGGTAGCTGTTTCGATTGACATAGACTCCAATCCTCCATTAACTCGGCACGATGCAACGCCGCCCATTCTAGCACCAGAGCCTGCGCACGCCTCGGCAGACTACCCTTGATAATTTCCAGTGAACGTATATCGACCAAGGCTTCATGTTCGCCATACATCGCATGAAAATGGGGAGGCGCATGCTCCCGCCAGAACATCTGGATCACGATCCCGAAAAACTGGCTGATGGTTGGCATGCGCTCCCTCCTTGCTGGCCAATCTACAACACTAGCGGCTGATCGGCTTATAGCGTATCCGCTTGGGCTTGGCTCCTTCTTCTCCTAACCGCTTGCGTTTGTCCGCCTCGTATTCCTGATAGTTGCCGTCGAAGAAAACCATTACGCAGTCTCCCAATCTTCCAGCCTCAGCCCCGCAATACGCGAAAATTCCCTGGTGTTGTGTGACACCAGAATGCAGTCGTGCACCAGCGCAACCGCGGCAATCTGCAAATCGTAGGGTCCGATGGGCATGCCTTTGCTCGCGAGGTCGGCGCGAATTTCGCCAGAGAGCCGCGCCGCTTCGCCGTCAAATGGCAAGCTGCCGAAACTCGCAAACAGCGTAGCAAGCACTGCCAGATTGGTTTCGCGTCTCGTGCTCTTGTATGCACCGTAATACAATTCTGCCTTGACCACATCACACAGCACAATCTCCAATGGCGAGTGCGATTGGAGTTTGGTCTTGGCGATAGAGAGAGCCGGATTGAGATGGTGTATCCAGACGTTGGTATCCGGCAGATACAGCATCACTTCAGTTCCGGCCGCCGTTCGTATTCGCCCTGAGGCTCCCGCACCAATGGTTCGCCCTGCCACGCCCCCGAAGTTTTGGCCCAGACATTCGCTGCCGCTGTCTGGTCTATAGTCTTTGCACCGGAGATTTCTTCCAGCAGGATGACGCGCACAGGCTTTCCGTTCCAATCCTGGTACTCGCGCGGCAAGTCCACTACGCCATCGTGCGCCTTGCTGATAAATTCGACTGCTTGCATGGCCAGCCTCCTTGTTGAATTAGGGCATTCTAGTCTGAGCAACGCTGATTAGCCAGAGCCCTTTTCCTAACCCCGCTGCCGGTTGCGGGCGAGGTGAATATGGCTCACCGGCTGATCGGCTTGTAGCGTATGCGTTTGGGTTTCGCGCCCTCTTCACCTAATCTTTTGCGCTTGTCGGCCTCGTATTCCTGGTAGTTGCCGTCGAAGAATGTCCACTTGGAATCGCCTTCTGCGGCCAGGATGTGGGTCGCGATGCGGTCCAAGAACCAGCGGTCGTGCGAAATCACCATCACGCAGCCCGCGAATTCCAGCAGCGCGTCTTCCAACGCGCGCAAGGTCTCCACGTCGAGGTCGTTGGAAGGTTCGTCGAGCAAGAGCACGTTGCCGCCGGAGATGAGCGTCTGCGCCAAATGCAGACGGCCGCGCTCGCCACCCGAGAGCTGGCCCACGATCTTGGCCTGGTCCGCGCCCTTGAAGTTGAAGCGGCCGATGTAGGCGCGCGAAGGCGTCTCGTACTTGCCCACGGTCAGGATGTCGTTGCCACCCGAAATCGCATCGAACACGGTCTTGCCGTTGTCCAGCGAATCGCGCGCCTGGTCGACGTGCGCGAGCTTGACTGTAGGGCCTATCTTCACGTTTCCCGAATCGGGCTGTTCTTTGCCTGCGATCATGCGAAACAGCGTGGACTTGCCCGCCCCGTTGGGGCCGATGATGCCGACGATAGCACCGGGCGGCACCTTGAAACTGAAATTGTCTATCAGCAGGCGGTCGCCGTAAGCCTTGCTGACGTTTTCGAACTCGATGACCTCGTTGCCCAGGCGCTCGCCCACGGGTATGAATATTTCCTGAGTCTCGTTGCGCTTCTGGTAATCCACGTTCGAGAGTTCCTCAAAGCGCGCAAGACGCGCCTTGGATTTGGCCTGGCGCGCCTTGGGGTTCTGTCTCACCCATTCGAGCTCCTGCTTCATCGCCTTCATGTGCGCATCGATCTGCTTGTTCTCCTGCTCCAATCGCGCTTCCTTCTGTTCCAGCCACGAAGAATAATTGCCCTTCCACGGGATGCCGTGGCCGCGATCGAGTTCGAGTATCCATTCGGCAGCGTTGTCGAGGAAGTAGCGGTCGTGCGTGACCGCGACCACGGTGCCGGGGAAGCGCACCAGAAACTGCTCGAGCCATTCGACCGATTCGGCATCCAGGTGGTTGGTGGGTTCATCCAGCAGAAGCATGTCCGGTTTTTCAAGAAGCAGCTTGCAGAGCGCCACGCGGCGCTTCTCGCCTCCGGAAAGGTTCTTGATCACCGCATCCCATGCAGGGAGGCGAAGCGCATCGGCCGCGATCTCCATCTGGTGCTCAGCATCAGAGCCGCTTGTGGAAATGATCGCCTCTAGCCTCGCCTGCTCTGCCGCGAGCGCATCGAAGTTCGCATCCGGCTCCGCATAGGCCGCATAGACTTCGTCCAACTTGGCCTGGGCCTGCATCACCTCACCCAGGGCTGACTCGACTTCCTGCTTCACGGTCTTTTCCGGATCGAGCATGGGCTCCTGCGGAAGATAGCCTATGTTGATGTTGGGCAGGCGCTGCACCTCGCCGTCGTATTCGTTGTCCACTCCCGCCATGATCCTCAGGACAGTGGACTTTCCGG
>JAKBDW010000165.1:0-4929 GCA_021834245.1 Pseudomonadota bacterium | reverse complement strand
TACGCCTACACCACGCAACTTGCGGAAGTTCTCACGTACTCGGTCGAACACCACAACTGACTCATTCACCGAGTAGCCAAAAATTGCGAGTACGGCAGCCAGAACTGTAAGTGAGAATTCCCAGCGGAAAAAGGCAAAGAATCCCAGGATGATGACGACGTCGTGCAGATTCGCAATGATTGTCGCCACACCGAATTTCCACTCGAAGCGGAACCACAGATAGATGACGATTCCGATGGCCACGAAGGCGAGCGCCAATAGGCCATTGGTCAACAGCTCGCTACCGACCTCCGGTCCGACGAAGTCCACGCGACGAAGCTGGGCCGAAGCATCGTCCTTGTGCAAAGTACCCATTACCGCGTCCGACAGGTTGTCCGACGCCATGCCCTTACGGGGTGGTAAGCGAATCAGCACGTCGCTCGCAGTACCGAAAGTCTGCACGCTCACGTCGTGGTATCCGAGTGTCGCCAGGTCATCGCGGATCTTAGGGATGTCCGCCGCATGGCCGTAGTTCACTTCGAGCACCGTTCCACCGGTAAAATCCACACCGAGGTTGAGTCCCCTGGTCGCAAGAAAGAACAGCGCCAGAATAAACGTGATCACCGATATCACGTTGAATACCAGCGCGTAGCGCATGAAGGGAATGTCTTTTCTTATCTTGAAAAATTCCATGGCGCGTTGTTATCCGGTCTGTTGATTTACTTCCATTTCGTGTTGCCGATGGAAACTTGCTCCAACCGGCGTCGACTGCCATAGATAAGGTTAACGAGGCTGCGCGACACCAGTACGGCACTGAACATGGACGTGAGAATACCGAGGCACAACACAACTGCGAAGCCGCGCACCGGGCCTGTACCGAACATAAACAGGGCGAGCCCCGCAATGAGCGCAGTAACGTTCGAGTCCAGGATGGTTCCGAACGCCCTGTCATATCCCGTGTGGATGCTGGCCTGGGGCGAATTGCCGTTACGCAGCTCTTCACGTATGCGCTCGTTAATGAGCACGTTAGCATCGATCGCCATACCCACGGTAAGCGCAATGCCCGCCATACCAGGCAGCGTCAGCGTCGTCGGAAGAATTGACAATAGCGCCACCAACAGCAAAACGTTCACCCCAAGCGCTGCTACGGAAATCACCCCGAACAGCATGTAGTAAATGATCATAAAGATCGCAATTCCCGCGAACCCGATCCAGGTGGAGTGAAATCCGCGCCGAATATTGTCGGCACCCAAACTCGGACCCACGGTGCGTTCTTCGACGATTTCTACCGGTGCTGCAAGCGCGCCGGCGCGCAATAACAGCGCCAAATCGCGGGCCTCCTCGATGCTCTGGAGGCCGGTAATTTCGAAACGCTTGCCCAGCTGCTCGTTAATCACCGGCGCGGTAATGACCTTTTCCACTTGCACTGCGTGCCTCACTGGCTTGCCGTTCTTATCCAGCACAGGTTTACCGGAGGCATCGAGCACGATTTCGTGGCGGATTTCTATGTAAACGACGGCCATACGCTTGCCGACATTCTCGCCAGTGACTCGCTGATTGATGGAGGCGCCACGCGAATCAAGCGTTATATTCACAACCGCACCGCCGTTCCGTGAATCGATACCCTGGGATGCGTCGATAATGTTGTCACCAGAGTAGATCACGTGATCCTTGAGCAGGATCGGTCTTCCTTGGCGGTCGTAATAGATCTTGTCGCCCGGAGGTACATTTCCCGCAAGAGCCGCGGCCAGATCATGTTTTTCGTCAACCAGCATGATTTCGAGAGTCGCAGTACGACCCAGGATTTCCTTGGCTTTGGCGATATCCTGAACACCAGGCAATTCGACCACAATGCGATCCTGTCCCTGCTGCTGGATAATTGGCTCGGCCACACCCAGTTCGTTGACGCGGTTGCGCAATGAAGTGATATTTTGCTCGAGAGCGAATTTGCGTTTTTCCTGCAACGCTTGCGGACCCAAATTAGCCACAAGGTCATACTCGCCACCTTGCGACAGGTCAGTCAGAGTCAATTCGGGAAATTTATCGGAGATGGCGGAACGACCCTTGCTGCGATCCTGCTGATCGCGAAAGCGGATCAGAATGCCGCCGCTGTCCTGCCGATCGACCGATAGATAGCGCGCATCCTTGGCGCGCATGGTGTCACGCAAATCGTCGACATAACTCTCCTCAGCCTTTTTGATGGCCGCGTTCACGTCGACTTGCATCAAAAAGTACACACCGCCGCGCAAATCCAGTCCAAGATACATAGGAGCGGCATGCATCCAGCGCAGCCATCCCGGGGTAGCCGGTAGTAGATCGAGCGCCACGCTGTAGTTGTCGCCAAGCACCTGCTGTATCAGGTCACGCGCGCGCATCTGGACACCGGTGCTCTGGAACCGGACAGTGATACGATGCGTGTCACCCACCGCAGATTTGTAGGAAAAATCAGCGCGCTGCAGAGCCTGTTCGACTTGCGACAGCGTTTGCGCATCAAGCGTGGCGCCATGCGTGGGCGAAATTTGCACAACCGGGTATTCGCCATACAGATTAGGCAGAGCGTAAATGACGCCAAAGATGACGATCACCAGGATCAGCAGGTAAGTCCACAACGGATATCGGTTCATCGCGGGAGTTTTGATTGGTTCTTCTGGTTTTCAGCCACCAGATCAGGACAGATAGTACCGCTTGCCGGGCGCGCGCATTCTCGCTTTACGGTCAGCGTCACTCACAATGCCTTGATCGTGCCTTTTGGCAAAAGCGAAGCAATCGCCTGTCGCTGCACCTTGATGGAAACGCCTTCTGCAATCTCCAGCGACACGAAATTTTCCGCGACTTCGGTGACACGGCCAAGAACACCGCCATTGGTCACAACTTCGTCGCCTTTGGCTATCGCAGCCACCATGGCCTTGTGCTCCTTCGCGCGCTTGCTCTGCGGACGAATCAGCAGAAAGTAGAAGATCACGAAAATTACAACAAGGGGGAGAATTTGCATCATGAGATTGCCCCCTGGGACAGTCGGGCCAGCGGGAGCTGCCGGACCAGCCGCATGGGCATCGGATATCAGTAGATTCATCTATAGATCCTTCAGGGCGTTCGTCGAAATCGGATTATCGATCAATTTGTTGGCCGTACCGGCCTGCTCGCATCATCGGGTTAGCTGTCGCCGCCCGCAGGCGCGCGCTACTGCGCGCGGCGCATACAATAAAACTTCTTGACGAATTCATCCAGTGTTTTTGTGAGAATGGCCTCCCGCAGGCCGCTCATCAGCCTTTCATAGTAATAAAGGTTATGGATAGTATTGAGGCGCGCGCCCAGGATCTCGTTGCTCATGTGCAAATGACGCAGATAGGCGCGGCTGTAGTTGCGGCAGGTGTAGCAGCCGCAGGCCGGATCCAGCGGACCGGTATCGCGCGCGTAGCGGCTATTGCGTATTTTGACGGCACCGTCATGGGTAAAAAGCCAACCATTGCGTGCATTGCGCGTCGGCAGAACGCAGTCGAACATGTCCATGCCGCGACGCACCGCCTCGACCAGATCCTCCGGTGTACCTACACCCATGAGGTAGCGCGGCCGATCAGGCGGAAGCCTTGGGGCCAGGCGTCCGAGGATGCGCAGCATGTCTTCCTTCGGTTCCCCTACTGACAGGCCGCCGAGCGCGTAGCCGTCGAAACCGATTTGCACCAGCCCGGTCAGCGAAATTTCGCGCAAATGCTCGTACATACCGCCCTGGACGATGCCAAAAAGCGCGCCCCTAGTTACGTCATGCGCCAGCTTACTGCGTTCGGCCCAGCGCAGGCTCAGTTCCATGGACGCACGCGCCTCAGGTTCGGTGGCAGGATACGGCGTGCATTCGTCGAACACCATCATAATGTCGGAGCCCAGAGCCTCCTGTACGGCAATCGACTCTTCCGGCCCCATGAAGATAGGCGATCCGTCGATGGGCGACTGAAACCTAACCCCCTGCTCGCTGATCTTTCGGATCTTTCCAAGGCTCCAAACCTGGAAACCGCCGGAATCCGTGAGAATCGGTCCAGGCCAGTGCATAAAACCATGCAGGTCGCCGTGCTGACGAATGACATCGACCCCGGGTCGCAGCATTAGATGAAAGGTATTGCCAAGGATGATTTCTGCGCCAAGCTCCCTTAACTCCTCGGGCGTCATCGCTTTGACGGTGCCGTAGGTGCCGACCGGCATAAATGCAGGGGTTTCAACCGATCCACAGGCGAACGTCATGCGACCACGACGCGCCACACCATCAGCGGCAAGTATTTCGAAGTTCACTTTGACCTGGAATTTATCTTGTAATCGAAATCGACGCCAAACCTGGTACAGTCCGCTGACATAATACTTCAGACCGCAGGCAAAACGAGCATTGCATCGCCATAACTGAAAAAGCGGTAACGCTTCTCGATTGCATGCCGATACGCGGCAAGAACCGATTCCGTTCCGGCAAATGCGCACACCAGCATAAGCAGGGTCGACTCGGGCAAATGGAAATTAGTGATAAGTCCATCGACTACACGAAAGCGATAACCCGGAAAAATGAAAATATCCGTCTCCCCGCTGCCGGACTCGACACCTTCCCGACCTCGGGATGCGTGTGCCATGCTTTCCAAAACACGCACCACCGTGGTGCCGACTGCCACAATGCGGCGTCCGGCGGCTTTAGCAGCGTTGATGCGCCGGGCTGAATCTGCCCCGATGTCAATGCGCTCACGATGCATACGATGCGCACGGACATCGTCGACGCGTAACGGCTGAAACGTGCCAGCGCCGACATGCAGTGTTACCGGCACGATCTCGATGCCGCGAGCCCGTAGCAGATCGAGCAGGCGCGCGTCGAAGTGCAATCCTGCCGTTGGTGCGGCCACTGCTCCCGGTTGAACGGCGTAAACCGTCTGATAGCGTTCGCGATCCCGCGGCTGGTCTTCGCGGCCAATATAGGGCGGC
>JAKBDW010000074.1:0-4939 GCA_021834245.1 Pseudomonadota bacterium | reverse complement strand
CCAAATCCTGATCATCTTGTCAGCTCGGTAGCGGCGTTGATGCGAGCCTAAGACTTGGTGAGCCGACTTGCGGCAGTATAGGAAGCCTTTTTGAGCGCTAGCGCCTGCGCTCGGCCCAAGCGCTGCTCGACCATGCGCTGCGCAGCCTCCCATCGGGGCCGCAGTTTTGTGAGAAGTGCTTGTCCTCGCGGCGTTAGGCGCCAGCGCCGGCGCCGGCGGTCATCCCCGACGGCATCTGCCGCAAGCCCCGCCTTCCGCACCAGCGCCAGTGTCCGGGTTGCCGTAGTCTGGTCGATGCCGATGGCCTTCGCGAGTTCCGTCGTCGTCAGATCCGGCGCCGATTCGAGCGCCTGCAGCGCCGTGTACTGGGTTGCATGCACGCCGCTTCCGGCGAGCAAGTCCTCGTACAGCGCCGTCAGCGCGCGGGCTGCTTGCCGCACGGTCGCACAGTAACAGGGAAGCGGCTTAAGTTTCATGTGATGTACCGCATGGACCCGTAAGTTGCATTCTCAGGCGCTCCGTCACACATCCGCATGCGCACTCCACAAAAAGGCGACCCTGCCAACTCCGCTGCCACAGAAAGCGCCCGAGGCCACGCGCAAATTCATTCCTGCTCAGTGCATCGCTCGCAGAAGCTGCCAGAAGATCAAGACATGCGTGACGAGGAGCGCGGGAACAATGACAGTCGGTATGAAGAACGACGCGCCGAGCTGCCCCGGCCCCTTGGACGCGAGGCGCCGTGGTCCCTGGACCATGGCATTGAGCAGATCAGCCATCCCCCAGAAATTGAAGACCCACGTTACGGCTAGCGCACCGGGCAAATGCGCATGCAACATCAGCGCCGCAATGACCGCCAGAATCGCTGCCACCAGGTCACCGTAGGCGGCCGGCCGGGCAAAACCTGGCGGCAGACCTTCCGGTGCCACGACACCCGGAAGAAGAAAGGTCAGGCCGATGAACCGATAGGCATGAATCGCTACCAGCGCTGTCAGCGCGGTGAAGGCATCCGTGGCAGCCAGCACGGGCATGAGGTAAAGCCGCGTCAGCAGCCCGAATGCGATGAAACCCATGAGTACACTCAGGCCGAATATCGCCCCAAATAATGCACGGTTGCCCGCGGCGCGATTGTTCATCATGTGGTACCTCCCGTTGATGGAATATCCATACCCGGCGCAAAACCCTGGAGACCGTTGCGCGGGCACCAGCGGTGCACGTGCCTCACTGACAATTGGAATCCATGGCTCAGGCCGCACCCCGTGAAGCGCTCCGCAACGGCAATGCGGGTTTCGCCACCCTATCGATTTCGCGTAGAGCCTTCATACTACCATTCCATGTATATGCATGCAATATCAAGCGAGTTTCGATCTCCCGGTTCAGGACTGGCAATCCGCCGAACTGCTCAGGCCTTCCGTCACCAAGCCCGTGATCGTGACGATCAAACAAGGCCTCGTGATCCGGCAATTAGGCCGGCTTAGCGAACAGGACCGTCGAGCTTTGGCAGAGAACTCAAAATCGATCCTGGGATAAAGCAATTCGGCATCATGCTCTTCGCACACCGCACTCTAGGCTCGCTTGGCATGCCGATCATGATTCGATTGCCCAGTCTTACGGATAATCCAGCTGGTTGACCGGAAACTACTTGAGTCCACACTTGATACGATCAACTTCCACGGAGCCAACCTGCAAACCATCCTTCCCGCGAAAGTCGTAGAAAACAGAAACATTGTGGTCAAAGAAATATTTTAGTGAGACGGATTTACACGCCGAATTCGTTACGTTTGGTGCGACTTTGGCGTCAAAAATCCCCGGGGCGACCTTGGTGGACTCGATGTTCGGGAGCGTATACAGATACGTAAATTTGAGGCCAGGGCCGGCCACTGCACCATCCAGCCGGGTTTGCGCATCCACCATCTTCGGCGCACCCCGTGTAACTTGGTCCGCGGCCAGCGACAGTTCACTCTCAATGGCGCTGGATGCGATGCTATTTCCTGATATCGCCTGATCTCTGGGGCCCGCGGGGGTCGCGTTAGGTGCCGAAAACGACTGTACCTGTGCTTGTGCCTGCTTGGCCCGCGTGACGTAACCTTTATATGCGGGAATGGCCACAGCGGCCAGGACGCCGATGATATAGACCAGCATCAGCAAGCCAAATCCCCCGCCCAGGCGCCCGGCGTACGGAATAAATGCTGACAGAAGGTAAGCAAATCCGTTGCGCTTCGGCATTGCTTTTTCAGTGTCCATTACGCGTGCGGCGCGCTTAGTTAGCCAAGGGTAGGCCGCAGTCAGTTCGTGAAAAGACATCCAGAAACCGGAGGAGTGTTTGGCCTGATTAACATAAGCCTTTAGGTCGAGCTGTTTCCAGCGTTCGGCACCGGCTGACAACGCCGCCAGCGCGCGCGCAGCGCCTTCGGGTGAGCCGCTGCAGGCTAGCCCATGGCGGTCACAAGTGCTTTCCCGAGCGCGTGAATAGGCGGCGCCAAGCAGCGGCAACCATAGCACCGGCCAGCGCAACAAATGCTTGCTCAAGTGCTTCATGCGCAGGTGGCCAAGTTCGTGGCCGATGTAAAAGCGAATGCCGTCGTCCTGGTTTTTCATGGCATCAACGGTGTTTGACATCAGCACGACATACTGCGTGTTCAGGAACTTGGTAGCGAATGCGTTGAGTACGCCGTTGCCATTAAGGATGTATGCCTGGGGACGCGTCTTCATCTGCAACCGATCGCAACAAGCAACAAATTGCGAGTACAGATCGGGAAACTGGTTTTCCGTCAGCTCGACGCCATTGCCTTTGATGTGAGCAATCAGCGTGGATTGGATAAACAGGTAAAGCAAAAAACCTACTGCAAGGAAAATCAATGCGACACCGAATGTCCCGGCGATGATCGCTAACCAGGCCAGAAGACCGAGGACGAGGGTGATATTAGAAAGTGTCCGTTCACGTGGATAAACCAGTTCATTCATGTTTAATGACTCCCTTATTGTTGGTGGCTAATTCTTATTTTTTGATGGCTAACTCACTAACGCGAACTCAACAATCTCCTTATGCAGGATTCGTGGCTGATGTGAAGTATTGTGTGGGGATCGCTGTGTACTAGTCAAAGAGAATACTTCTGCGACAGATCAGTCGTTAGGCGCCTTGGGAGCCGCCGATGGCAATTTTCGAACACGGCAACCAGCGGGGTATTAGGCGGCCTTCGCCACGATCAAGGACGGACGCATCGCCATGGCGCCGCGGGAACATCCAGCGCCGACGCTGGAACAGATGAATCACGCCCAGGACATCATCGAGCACTGGCGACATGAGTACAACACCGAGCGTCCCCACAGCTCGCTCGGCAATCAAACGCCCGAGGCCTATGCACGGGCACGACAACAGCAGGTATCATGCAACGCGGACTCCAGCTTCCCGCCGTACTAAGTTGGGGAGCAGGTCACCACCACTACAACCACGTTCGGCCACACAGCGCGCTCGGCTATCGTCCGCCAGCTCCACTGACAGTCATGCCGAAACAGAAACCCGACACTCTTCAACAACCGACAAAGATGCAGTAATCCCGCTGTGCGACTGGCACAAAAACTGCGTCAGGCCAGCATATCTTCCAATTTACTGAAAGACATCGGCATCATGCACCATGTTTGATAACACCGTGCAAACTGTAAAAACGGAAGTTTCTGGAGGATAACGGCTGGCGTGTCAGGTTAAAGTCTGAGAAGTCATGCGCGAAATATTTACCCACAAAAAAGCCCCGCATGAGCGGGGCTTTTGCAATGATGCGACGGTGAACTGCCTACGGCACGATTTCAAACACCGTGCCATCACCATGCGAGCCGTTGTAGGAAGTGGTCGTGCCATAGATGTTGCCACTGGCATCCAGCACCACACCCGCATAGGGGCTAGTACCATCAGTGCCGGAGCCGAAGGAATGCAGCACGCTCTCAGCCCCACCCGGGGTGATTTTAAACACGGTGCCATAACTACCATTGCTGCCGCCGTCATAGGTCGTGCCATAGAGGTTGCCACTGGCATCCAGCACCAGGCCCGAATAATACGGGTACGCGCCATCACCGCCGGAGCCGAAGGAATGCAGCACGCTCTCAGCCCCGCCCGGGGTGATTTTAAACACTGTGCCATAACCACTCGTGCCGCCGGTCTCGGTCGTGCCATAGAGATTGCCACTGGCATCCAGCACTAGACCCGCTAAGGGGAGAGCGCCATCGGCGGGGCCGCCGGCAAAGGAATACAGCAGGCTCTCAGCTCCGCCCGAGGTGATTTCAAACACTGTGCCATGACCACTCGCGCCGCCGTGCTCGGTCGTGCCATAGAGATTGCCGCTGGAATCCATCACCAGACTCCCCATGGGGTTAGCGCCATCGGCGATGCCACCGGCAAAGGAATACAGCACGCTCTCTGCTCCGCCCGAGGTGATTTCAAACACTGCGCCATTATGACTCGCGCCGCCGTAACTGGTCGTGCCATAGATGTTGCCACTGGCATCCAGCACCAGACCTGCCTGGGGCTTAGAGCCATCGGGGGTATTGGTAAAGAAATGCAGCACGCTCTCGACCCCAGCCGGGGTGATTTTAAACACTGCACCATTGCCATCGACGACGCCGCCATTGGTGAAACTGAAGCTGCTATAGGTCGTGCCATAGAGGTTGCCACCGGCATCCAGCACCAGACCCGCATAGGGGTGAACGCCATCCGGGCTACTGACAAAGAAATGCAGCACGTCATAGGTTGCAGCGGGGGTTCCTCCGCCTCCACTTCCACTTCCGCCTCCACTTCCGCCTCCCCCACCCCCACAGGCTACCAGGAACGCCGCCAGCATAGTCGGAATCATCATCAGGAAACTGCGTCTTGGGCTTACGGTGTTCATTTGGACTACCCCCCTCGGTGTCTTAGCTTCTTCATGCATTGTTGTTCGGTTGTTCTTCGCCG
>JAKBDW010000594.1:0-4944 GCA_021834245.1 Pseudomonadota bacterium | reverse complement strand
AAGGCTCAGCTGGCGGTCAAGCTGGCAGGCATTGAGTACAATCCGCAGCAGGTCGATGCTGTTGTTTTCCAGGAAATGTCTTACTACTTGCTCATCATCGGAAAATCCGTGCAGATCATATATTCCGGGTAGGTCGACAATTTCGACCATGGAATCTCCCAGCAGCACTTTTGCGCCCAGGAGATCGACTGTGATGCCTGGCCAGTTTCCGATCCGCGCCGAGGCGCCGGTGATTCGATTGAAGAAAGTAGATTTGCCGGTGTTGGGCATGCCTAAGAGGGCGACGCGCTTCATCTACGTTGCCGGCTGGATGTCGATTTTCTGCGCTTCGCGCAAACGTAACATAATGTCAGTGCTGCCAATTCTCACCTGCAACGGTCCATGGAATCGGGCGCTGCGAATGACTTCGATACGCTTTCCGATACGAAATCCGAGCGCCGCAAGTCGGTGGTAAAGCTCCTGTTCTGTGTGCAGCGCCGATATGATGCCGCAGTCGCCCGGGCGCAATGTCGAAAGTCGCGTGGTTGTCATGAATCGCTCCGACCTAATTATCCGCAATGAGACGCGTTCTCATTCTCGCAGGATTAGCTGGGTGATGTAAAGGAATATTAGCAGATACTAATACACATTTAGACAAATCTAATAAATTCCGCAACTTCGGTAGCATCTGCCAGTATCAAATGAAAGATTCCCGGCCCATCCGAGAACCACAAATCGGTCTTTTGCAGCAGGGAATCGGTCGCATCTGCCAGGCACCGTGGCCGGACAGGGGTATTCGTTATAATGGCCAATTTCTGCCTCGCGCAAACGACGCGGTCGGACCGCCTTCTTGCAGCTTGTGGCCGACGGGGGTAATCGTCAGAGGCAAAGAGAAGAAACAATGCGCTCTGGCCACTGGTGCATTTTGCCCCGGTGGTAGTTCTTGACCTCTTTTTGAGTGCTGAGCTACCGTATGTGACGAAGGATGCGCGCTTCTGGAGGCAATAGATTTCGTGCGAACGATTGTGGACCAAAACGGGCGTCTTTGGGATGTGGTGACCGGTAGAGAATCGTATGGAGTTCGCGTTCTGCTGTATTGTTCACGCGACGGAAATGCAGTGCGCAAGAGTGCGCTAGATTCCACCTCGTCGCTTTTCGCTGAAAATGAATTCCAACTTCTGAGCGACTACGAACTGCGCCAGCGCCTTGCCCATGCTGAAATATGGTCTTGACCACCCGATTTGTACCGCAAAGGCACCGCTAACTGCGGGAAATACGTAGTGCAGTGAACCATCGACTACGGACGCCAGCGAAACGATTAACTTGTTTAATATTTTCAGAACGCCAACAAACCTTTTTTCACTCCGACCAGACCCTAACGTGGTGTAGGCTCGGCTACTCAATCACCTTTTCACTAGGAACCAAGCAGGCGTCAATAGCGAGAGCCTCTTTGCGCCGGGTCACTTAAATGATTGCCAAGTGGAGTATTAGAGCATCTTTCGCGGCCATCTTGTTGGCAATTTGTGCAGCCGCGCACGCTGTTCCTGTCGTTTCCAGCAGTCTGCCGCAACCGGTGGCTCAGCTTCTTAGGCACTACCATATGTCGGCGCGCGGACTCAGTATCGTAGTGCAGCCAGTGGAAGGCGACGCACCGGTGCTCGCGTTTAATGCGAATATACCCCGGAGTCCGGCATCCACTTTGAAGCTGCTCACCACCTTGGTGGCGCTGGAAGATCTTGGTCCAGCGTACACTTGGAAAACCGAGGCGTACACCACCGCGCCGATCCACGACGGGCGTCTCGAGGGCGATCTGTACATCAAGGGGTATGGAGATCCTGACCTCGTCATCGAGGATTTCTGGCGTTTTCTGCACGGGCTGCGCGATCTCGGAATTAGCGACATCGGCGGAAACCTAATCGTGGACCAAAGCTATTTCGCACCGGACTCCGGAGGTCCGGCAGATTTCGACGACGAACCGTTGCGCCCCTATAACGTCCTGCCGAGTGCCCTGCTAGTTAATTTCCAAGCTGTGCGATTGCGTTTTTTTCCGGAACCGACTGAAAAGCGCGTGCGTATTGTCGCCGATCCATTGCCGGAGAATGTGGATATTGTGAATCACCTTCGGCTGGTGTCGGGTGCCTGTCACGGCTGGAAGCAGAATCTCGTCATGCAGGTAGAGCGATTGCATGGACGGCAGCGCGTGATTTTCAACGGAAGCTACCCCGCGGCATGCGGCTATAATGATTTTTATCGCGCACTTTCGGACCCGCTGGATTACACGGGAGGCATTTTTCGGCAACTGTGGAGCGGAATGGGCGGGCGCCTTTCGGGAACCGTGCGCGACGGACAAGTGCCGCAAAATGCACGTCTGCTGTATACAGGCCACTCGCCGCCGCTAGCCGAAATCATCCGTTCCATAAACAAGTTCAGCAATAACGTAATGGCGCGTGAACTGCTGCTGACGCTGGGAGCCGACCTGCAGGGTCCACCAGGAACGATAAAAAACGGTGCCAAGGTAGTGCGTGACTGGCTGGCGCGTAACAACCTGTCATTTCCCGAGCTAGTCGTGGATAACGGATCAGGCCTGTCGCGCCAAGCACGCATCTCGGCCAGACATCTCGCGGATCTGCTGCTTACAGCGTACAGGAGTCCCTATATGCCGGAGTTTTTTGCTTCGCTTCCAATTCTGGCAGTCGATGGAACCATGAAGCAGCGGCTCGACGGCAGTCCTTTGGCAGGCCAGGCTCACCTGAAAACCGGTAGCCTTGACGGCGTGCGCAGTACGGCCGGAATAATGCAGGATGCGAAAGGTCGGCGGATGATAATCGTGTCTTTGCATAACGATCCGCGGGCAGATACAGCTGCCGGCGAGGCCGTTCAGAATGCCTTGCTTAGATGGGTCTATTCGAGACCTTGAGCCTGGCAATCATTTCCATCAACCAACAAGAGTGATCCAGCCTTGGCTCGTCAAATACTCCAAGAATCTCGCATTCATCCGGCCATAAGGGAACGCGTTGCAGCTAATCACCGGGATATCGTCGAAGAAGTTGCAGCCGCCGTGGATGCTGCGCGCGTCGTAATAGTCGGGATGGCACAAAATCCTTTTTGCCGCCGCGCGCGCAAACTGCTCGATGCTCGCAACATTACCTATCGCTACCTCGAATACGGCAGCTATTTCAACGGCTGGCGACGGCGCAATGCGCTCAAGATGTGGACAGGTTGGCCGACTTTTCCCATGGTATTCGTCGCTGGCCAGTTAATTGGTGGTGCCGAAGACCTTGATGGGCTGCTGCAAAGCGGCGAAATCGAGCGGCTGTTATCTGCGACCAACGCTAACTCCACTCAAACAAGCTGAATTCAGCGTCTGTTTCCCCGAATCAACGCACCCGATTCCGCAAGCGACCAATTCCCTGTACCTCGCATTCCACCAGGTCTCCTGGTTTGAGAAACTCGGGAGGGGTACGAGCGAAACCGACACCACTAGGCGTGCCGGTTGAAATGATGTCGCCCGGCTCAAGCGACATACCGCGCGATAAGATCGACAGCGCTGTCGCCACATCAAATATCTGAAAGCGCGTGTTGGACGACTGCTTGAGCTCCCCGTTAACCCAGGTTCGCAAATCCAATGACTGTGGATCCGGTATTTCGTCGGCTGTAACGATCACCGGGCCCATGGGGCATGTACCGTCGACACTCTTGCCAAGAAAGAACTGTTTGTGACGGAATTGCACATCGCGCGCCGAGATGTCGTTAATTACGGTGTAGCCAAATACGTGTTTCAGCGCGTCCGCAACCGGAATCTTGTGGCCAGAAACTCCAATTACCACCGCCAGTTCTACTTCCCAGTCGAGTTGGGTGGTCATGTCGGGATCCCAGGGTATATCGCCATGGGGGCTATTGATGCTGGTGACATTCTTTGTGAACACAACGGGGTATTCGGGAACTTCGGTTTTGCGTCCGCTAACGCCCGCAGCCTCCTGCACATGCTCCTCGTAGTTCCAGCCAAGACACATGATGTTTTTGCGCGGACGCGGGATCGGCGCAAGCAGATTTGCCGATGCCAGGGCTAGACTCTCGTCGATGGCGTCCGTGGCTCCAGCAGCCAAGGCAGACCATTTTTTTGGCCCGCTTTCGATCAGCTCAAGCATTGTCTGCGGCCAACCCTTGTCTTTGGAGAGCAGTCCTACGGAGTCACCCAGCAGGATTCCAAGTCTTTCTCGGTTTTCGTGCCTACAACTCAAGAGGCGCATATGGAGACTCTTATCACCTTCCTCGTTGAATCATAGCAGACAGGAATGTACGGGCCAGGATCTGCCCATGGCTCGATGAATGCACGTGCCTGGCGCCGATGATGCCAGGGCAATTTTCCAGGCCCGCGGTACGATCTGCTTAGTACTGCTTTGACGGCGGCAACCTGGGTGCTTGACGCCCTCCAAGTGGACAGTACATTGCAGCCACATCTTTTGCCAGCTTCCTGCAACTTAACAGGCGTAGCCTTGACCAGCTGCGTACATGCGCAGTAACGTGAAGCGCGTACAGTTCAGTCGAATCTACCCGCCGCCAACCCTGTGTGCAGACGATGAAACGCAAGCAAACTGACCAGCAGTCGCCGTCCAATTACATTACCCCAGAAGGGTACAAGCGGTTGCACGATGAATTGACGCATCTCTGGCGAGTAAAGCGGCCACAGGTGACTCAGGCCGTCGCCGAAGCTGCGGCACTTGGCGACCGTTCGGAAAATGCCGAGTATATCTACGGAAAAAAGCAGTTGCGCGAAATTGACCGCAGAGTCCGCTACTTGGGCAAGCGCCTCGACCAGATAGTCGTCGTCGATCGCAGCCCGCCTGACCAGGAAAGGGTTTACTTTGGCGCGTGGGTGCGATTGGAGGATGAAGCGGGAAACCAATTTCGTTACAGGATCGTCGGACCGGACGAGTTCGATCTCGAGCAAGGCTTGATAAGCGT
>JAKBDW010000507.1:0-4950 GCA_021834245.1 Pseudomonadota bacterium | reverse complement strand
TTTTGCGCCGTACCGCGCCAGCGCCTCGGTTTGCAGATGTGTGCGATCCACGAGTGGTGCGTGCGTTTCGAAGTTTTGCAACCGGAAAAACTGCCCCGGCCTGAAACGCCGCGCAGCCAGCGGCGCATGTACTGTCAGCTCGACAACCTTCGGCCCAAGCCGCTCCACCTTTTTTACCTGCGCGGTTAACAGGTTCTTTATGCGGGCACTAAACTGCTTGTATTCGTTGGGATCGCCCAGCAGCTTCGCACGTTCCCCGAGCGTCGCAAGAATCTTGGGATAGGTGCGAAGCCCGGAAGCAATTGCCTTCACCACGCTGCCGTGGAATACCGGATGCGTATCGCCGAGAAAGCTCACGCGCCGATCATCCATGTTGTAGGAAGTAAACGGCCCAAAATCGTCAATTTTACAGTGTGCGGCGACAGGCACCGCGGACAATTGACCGTCGACCTCATGGAATGTTTGGTAATGGCCGCGTTCCTTGGCGAAATGCCCGCGGTGCTCGAATTCGTAGGCCACGTTTGGGCGAGCCCCAGTTGCAACGAGGATCGAGCGCGCCGGTATCTCGGCATCCTCGCCGGTGTTTTCCCATTTTCCGTCGGGATTGCGCGCGAGCTGCTGACAAACGAGCGTCTCGACCTGCCCGTAGCGATCAGTGCGTGCTTCCTTGGGGTCAAGACCCTCAGCGTAGTAGATACCCTCTTCGAAGGCCTTGATGATTTCTTCGTGATTGCGCGTATAGGCGGGCGATTCGTTCATCCCGCGCCGGTAGACGACCGTTACACCGCCCCAGGCACGCAGCAATTTTTCGAAATCCGGCGAACCACCGATATGCGCAGCCCGTGCACGTTCCGCTCGAACCAGACGTCCATGATTCAGCAGTTCATCCAAAATCACGAGCCCACCCTCGTCGAGCCCGGAGCGAACAGACGCCTCACCTAACTCGGCTACGAGCCGCTCATAACGATCCAGGGTTTTTTCCGTCTGGGCAATGTAATATGCACCAACTTCGGTTGCCGCATCGATGCCAGTCAGGCCGCCGCCGATAATTACTGCAGGCAGGCGTACCTGCAAGTTGGCGAGGCTTGAGGCTTTGGCAGCTCCGGTAAGCTGCAGGGCCATTAGAAAATCATTTGCCTGACGCATGCCTGGGGCAAGGCTGCCGGGAATCGGCAGCGCCTGCGGGAGGCCGGCGCCAATGGCTATAGCCACGTGATCAAAACCCAGATGCCAGGCGTCTTCCACGGTTAGCGTTCCACCAAAACGTACGCCACCGAAAACCTGAAAACGCGGTCGGCGAAGCAGACTGAGATAAATAAGCTTGAGAAAATTCTTGTCCCACCGATTGGTAATGCCGTACTCAGCGACTCCTCCGAAGCCGGTCATCACTCGCGTGTCCAGCTGTTCCTCGAGATCGCTGTAGCTACGTATCGGTCGCGTAAACAGTTCGGCAGGCAGCGGCTCGATCTTAAGACCTTCGATGCCGACGACTGCGAAACCTTCCATGAGCATATGGTGGGCCAGCGTAAAGCCGGCAGGACCCATGCCCGCGACGAGCACCTTGAGCCCATTGTATGGTTTCGGCAGCCACTGGCGGCGGCGAAGGGGATTCCAGCGCACAAGCAGATCGTATATCTCCACGCCCCACGGAAGTTTCAGCACATCCGTCAATATGCCGGTCTCAGTCTGGGGGATGTTCACCGGATCCTGTTTCTGGTAGATGCAGGCCTTCATGCAGTCATTGCAGATGCGATGACCGGTGGCGGCGCACATGGGATTGTCCACGGTGATCATCGCCAGCGCGGCGATGGTGTGGCCGTCCTTCTTCATGGCATGCATCTCGGAGATCTTTTCATCCAGCGGGCAACCTGTGAGGGTCACGCCTAGCGGATTGGATTTCAGGCCCTTGTCCGGCTCGCCTTTCTTTTCCGGGAAACCCTTAGAGCAAAAGTCACCTTCATGATCGTGGCAGTAAATACAGTAGTGAATTTCGTTTTGGATCTCACGCGCATTCATGCGCAAATCAGTAAGCTTGAAGCCGTCACGCCGCCGCCGGCTGTCTTGCGGTCCCTCTAGCCGACCGATAGGGTCGCCGACCACCGGCATGCATGGGACGAGACGTGCGTGATCAATGCCCTGAGGCAGACGGAAGCTGACCCATTCGCGAACGCGCGCCTGCCCAGGCGCCGTCTTGATCGCCTGAATGCACCAGCGCGTAAGCGTTTCGATAGCTGCTTGATTGGACTCTGGCTCGGCAAGCAACTTTTGCCCCCATCGGGCCACACCGAGTTCTCGGTCCGTATCCTGAAATCCAGCCTTTTGCAGCTCCCCGTCAAGCAAGGCGTCGAGCTGTGGAAAAGGCTCGAGTTCATCCTTGCTCAGAAGGCGGCGACGCGCGCGCCTCTGAACGAAAAGTTTCTTGAACGCAAATACAGGGTCGTGCGTCAGGGTCTGGCTGCGTGCATTGTCAAGTGCATCGTGGATGCCGAAAAGGTCAGCAATCAGTTCCTCCAATACTGGTCCGCCAGCGAGCAGCAATTCGCTGATTTGCAGTGCTGTGAGCTCATTGCCGGAACGGTACGCAAGCAACTGCTGGTAGCGCGTTGGATCGCTTTGCGCGAATCGGGTTAGAAATTCGCGATCTAGTTCTGCCAGACCCTCATGACGGAACAGGTCTTCATAGGCGATGTTGCGCAAACCGGATGCAAATTCAGACATACTCAATGTGCTTGCAATACTCTTGTTAAGATCAGGGGATTAAGCCGGCAACCCGTCAATTATAGTGGCGAGCGGTTCGATTACCTACAAGACGGTCGACGAGCGGACCCGTGTCGGACACGGTCCGAATGTCACCTGCGAACCCGAGGCTTGTGGCCCCGGGGGTTCGCCTGGAAAAACTCCGCAAATTCAGTGTTTCCGGGAAGTCGTATTCATGCCGAAAAGGGAATAGGCCGGACACCAGCCGATTAGGGCAGTGAGAACCGGCACAACGCCGATCAGCCCGATCCACCGGATGTTGCCTTCCAAAAGGAACATTAGACTGAGCAACCCCAGGCCAATGATTACGCGCACTATTTTGTCGGCACTGCCTACATTCTGTTGCATGATCGAACCTCCTGGTAAGTCCCGCGCCCCAACTTCTGTTGCAGCCTAGCATGAGCCTCAGCCCACTTCCACGCGCGCGCTTCAGAGGCGGCGCCAGGCACCCGATCGCCCGCCAGATTTGGCAACCAGTCGAATGTCCGTAATGACCATGCCACGGTCCACCGCCTTACACATGTCATAGAGTGTCAGCAGCGCCACCTGCACCGCAGTCAAAGCTTCAATCTCAACACCGGTTTGGCCGGCTGTGCGCACAGTGGCGCGACAATGGACCGCAGGTTTTTTGGCATGCGGTTTCAATTCAATTTCCACAGCACTCAGTGCGATTGAGTGACACAAGGGAATCAGTTCGGCGGTCTTTTTTGCAGCCATAATGCCCGCTATGCGGGCCGCGGCAAAAACATCACCCTTCTTGTGACTGCCCGTCAAGATGAGACGCAGCGTCTCGGGCAGCATATGGATCGTACCTTCCGCGACCGCCTCGCGTTTGGTAATTGCCTTGGCCCCAACATCTACCATGTGTGCCTCGCCAGAGGCATTGACGTGGGTCAGTTTCGTGCCAGCTCTGGCTTTGCCAGAGTGTGGCTTCCTTGGAGTGTTCTTTTTCACAGTGATTCTCGTCATCAAGTATCCATCGCAAAAAATTGACAAGATTGCACGCGCGGCTATGGCTGTCCAGTTGGCCCGTCGTGTTCTGATTCTTTAGAATCGCCCGCTGGCTCACTTTGCCACCGCCGTCGGATGTGTTTTTTTGATAACGTCGCCGGTGTATCTATCCGACAATATCGCGATCGCGCCAATGAGCAGAACGAACCAGACACCTGTGTCGGTGATCTTCGGTCTGGCGTTTGGTAATTTGCGCATTGCAAATCATGCCGCATCGTCTGGCGTCGACGTATACGCGAGATCTCGCAAGCCGCGCAAATCGCGCAGTGAAATATGATTGCCCTGTACCTCGATCAGCCCACGTCGCTTCAGTTTGGCAAGTATGCGGGAAAATGTCTCGGGTTGGATTGCGAGCTTTGATGCAATGACGTTTTTTGGTGTCGTGAGGTCTATCTCCGAGTGTTCCCCGGTCTCCTTGGGGGCCTGATCCAACAGATACATTACCAGTCGGTAGGTAGCATTCTGCAGTGTCAGGCTTTCGATCTGATTCACCAGTATGTGTAGACGTCGGCTCATTGATGCGAGCAAGCCGAGGCAGACTTCGGTTGACTCGGCGAGAATCGCAAGAAACTGCTTTTGATCGAAGGCGTAGAGACGTGAGTCGGTCACGGCTTGTGCGTTGACTGGGTAGCGCGCCTGTGTGCCCATGAACATTACTGCCTCGGCGAATGTCTGGCTAGGCTGGATGATTTCGATGATCTTCTCCTGTCCCTCCGGTGAGACTCGGAAAAGCTTGATCTGCCCGCTACGTACTAGGAAAAAACGATCGGCTGGCTGCCCATGAGTAAACAGCGAATCTCCTGCGACGAGCTTGACTTCATGCATCGCGCGCGTCAGTGCTGTCAGCTGGGCATCGCTTGTTTGTGCGAAGAGATAGGCGCTCCGCAGCTCGTCGAACGGATTAACCTTAATTTTCATGCTGGTACCTTTACCTGTTACGGATCCGCGGCTTGATCTCGGTCAAACGGCTTTTGCCGATCTTGACGTATTCTAGGCAAAAGTGGAGTCTGTGGCATGCATAAACGCAATCGCCTATTCGTTACGCTGAGTCTCATATACGCGCTGATTGGCGGCCTGCTCGCGGTTGCCTGGCTATACAAGCCGGGTCTGATTCCCGGTGATATTCCGCAGTTGCATGGTCACATCATGCTCATGGGGTTTATTGCCATGATGATTTACGGT
>JAKBDW010000478.1:0-4966 GCA_021834245.1 Pseudomonadota bacterium | reverse complement strand
ATAGAACGCCAACCTTGGTTTCGCACGGACCTGCGGGTTTTGGAGGACTGCGAGTTCTTTCTCGCGGCGGCGGCAAATGGAAGGAATTTCGTTTTCGACGAGCAAGTTCATGTTCGTGTACGTCGCTACGGTGACAACCTTTCGGGCACTGCGGACCTGTTCTCCGAACGCGCCGCAAAAAGCCTAGTGTCCGGTGTGCGATTTCAAGAATCGAAGCTTGCTCTCTGCAAGTCGTCCGATGAAGTGAGTTATGTCAAGGGCGAGGTGGCGCGCGCGGCCTACCTATTGGGTCAGAACCGTTCCGAGTGCCTCGACATGCGCGGTGCCCGGGCGGCTTATCGCGTAGCGCTTCGCCATAAAATGGGGTACAAAGCAATCAAAGGACTATTGGCGGCAACGCTTCCGCCGCGGGCGTTTTCCCAAGTGCGAGCGGCGATCCGTCGCCGCAAGTGATCGGGGCGTTAATACCAAAGAGCAGCCTGTTTGGTTCATGCGTGCCCGCCACGTTCGCACTGGATCCGCGATCGCTCCGGAGGGGATGAGGGCAGCCGTTGCGCGCATCGTGCGTACATAGTGTTGTCTTTCAGATTACGCGTCGTGCCGTGGCATTCGATCTATGTCTATGACAAGAATTTTCACTAAGAGCACGTTGGGAATAGCGGCGCGTGGCCTTTGGGAACGCTCGCTAGGGCCATTTTTAGGAAAGCCGGAGGACTTCTTTCGAGGGCGGCCTCGTAACCGCGATCTCGATGTCAACGCTGTGCTCGCCGAATTGGAGCGCTCGGTTGTTCTCACGCCCTGCGAGGATTCGCCGGTATTTGTACTGTCCGCGGGCTGGCGAAGCGGGTCTACGCTGATTCAACGGCTCGTTCAATCGAGCCGGCGCATTCATTTGTGGGGAGAGCCCTACGATCATGTCGGATTGGTGCAAAGCCTCTTGAAGTTGGCATGCTGCGATGATGTCGTTCGACCACCCGCGCACTTTCTGCTGAATGGTGACCAGGATCCGTTTGAAGATCGGTGGCTTGCAAACACGTGGCCGACCGTTCCGCAGTGGTTCGAGGCGCAGCGAACGTTTCTCCAAGCGACATTTAAAGTGCCGGAGCGCGCCATCGGAGCGCAATGGGGACTCAAGGAAGTCCGATACAGCATCAAACATGCACGATTTTTGCAGATGTTATTCCCGCGCGCGCGCTTCGTCTTGTTGGTTCGCCATCCCCGGGACACCTGGAACTCCTACCGTGAGGCACGCGAATGGTTCTGGGAATGGCCAAACAGACAAATCCGTACGCCGTTCGCATTCGGCACGATGTGGTCGACCTTGGCGCGTTCCTTCCGAACCGAACACCAACACCTCAGGAATGTGGAAACGTTTCGGTACGAAGACCTCGGTGATCAGGGGTCACTAGATCGCCTAGAGCGCTTACTGACATTCAAAATCAATCGATCCCTTTTGACCAAGAGAATTGGCGGAAGCCAGAGGAGGAGTCGGTACACGTTTCTGGAGGGGCACCGATTGAGACGCGCGGTGCGTCAGGAACTGTCCGAGTGGGGTTATGATTGAAACGACGTCTTATTGGCTGTCTCGAGAGGATAGAATACTCGCGGGAATCGGGAGGCAAATTCGAATTGGATTACGCATTGGCGCAGCGTGGCTTACGAGTTGCTCCGCTATTGCGGAAGCGCCTCATCAGGGCGCCTCCAAGATCGAAGGTATCCTCGGGCGGCCCGTAACTGAGGCGCTGTTTGACAGCGGCGCGTTTGGTAGCTTTTGTCAGAACATTCAGTTGGGGTATCTGGCCGGATGAGTGTTCGAGTGGCGACTGCGGACAGTTGCTGTGCAATTTCGTCGACGGCTTCGGGTCGTGAAATGAAGGCCCCTCCCAGCATCACGGCTGGTTGCGAGGCGCCTCGATGATCGGCGTGAGTGTGAGTGAGGTCCCATGACCACAGTGAGCGTCATAATCCCTGCGTACAACGCCGAACGATATGTAGCGCGCGCGATAGATAGCGCGCTGCAGCAGACTCTGCGAGGCACCGAGGTAATTGTTGTCGATGACGGTTCGACCGATCGGACGAGCGAGATTCTTGCAAGATACGAAGGCCGAATCCGCGTCATCCGGCAGGCGAACGGAGGCACGGCGCAGGCCTCCAACAACGCGGTCTCGGTCGCCTCTGGATTATGGATTGCGTTTCTGGATGCAGATGACGAATGGCTCCCGACTAAACTGCAAAAACAAATTGAATATTGTGCGAATTATAAGATTTCTCACACGGACTCAATTTGCTTCGGTGAAGGCTTGCCCCGGGAAATTATACGCAGCGAGATCAGTCGGCTCCACGAAGGCCAAGTTTTGCGGCAGTTGCTCATCGCCAACTTTATCATCAAGTCATCGGTGATGATTTGGAAGGATCTCTTTATCGAAGCGGGGGGATTTCCATCGCAGCACGAAGCGGTCGACGATTGGCCCTTATGGCTCAAGGTTTGCGCCGAGCACGAATTGGGATTCGTTCCGGAGCCCTTGGTGAGATATCGCGTCCATCGAGCGTCTAAATCGATGAATGCTAGATCGACGCTTGGCGCGCACCTAGCGATTATAGATGAGGCGTTTTCTCCCAGCGGCGTGGGCTATCACCTGAGAGAATTGCGAGTTCAGGCATTGGCAAGCTCGTATCGGATAAATGGTCATTACGCCGCGACGTCGTCGGACTGGCAATTCGCCATATTTTGCGCACTTCGTGCGGTTCGATTCGCGCCGATGACCGTGGAAACCTGGAAAATTCTGGTCAAGTCGGCATTGATCCCGGCTGGCGTGCCTTATTAAGCCTAATACGTTTACCTAGCTTAATTTGGGGTCAACCGCGCGGATCTTGTCGTCGTACGAATAAATGAACTACCTCCGGGTAGTCCAAGTTCTTGTCCGCATCCCCGCTCATTACTTCCTGTCACCCTCTGTCGCCTATATTCGTAACTGCTGAGTAATTGACTCTCTCGAATGTGACCAAGTTCCTTGTAATTTCCGTCCAGTAGAATGATTTTCCATCCGTCGCCAAAGGGCAACATGGGCGAGAATCTTTATGGTGGCTTAACCTGTTGAACATACATGGATGCCTCGGCATATGCCAAACTCTTACGTGGATCGCAGGCCTGAGATCGGCGGCAATGGAGAAATAGATGGGTAGGCTCACTAACATTTTTCGGCCCACGATAATCGTGTTCCTATCGGGGTTCGTCGCTGGATTATTTGCAGCCGACGTACAGGCACAATCAGCCGAACCCCTGCTTCAGAAAGTAAATCTTGTGTATGAGGGAGCTTTTCGATTGCCACAAGTGCCGTGCGGGTCGACGTATGCGTGTTTTAATTATGGCGGCACAGCTATAGCCTATGATGACAATGACAATGCTCTATATATCGTTGGCCACCGTTATGGCCAACTCACGGCGGAGGTGTCGATTCCGGCGCCCGTCAATAGCTCAACCCTCGCCGACTTGAACACCGCATCCATCATACAACCGTTTGCGGATTCGACAGAAGGCAAGAGAAACTTGGTTAATCCTCAGACAGTTAATGGGAATAATATAGGGGGCCAACTCGTGTACGGCGGCAACCTTATTGTTAGCGCCTACTCCTATTACGACGGATCCGGCGCGCAGAACTCTTCGCACTTCGTCCGACCGCTCAACTTGTCGACGCTTGGTCAGGTACGAGGGCCTTATCGCGTCGGCGCCCAATATCCTGGCTACGTCAGTGGTTACATGGCACCGATTCCATCCGAATGGCAGGCCGCCTTTGGAGGACCGGCAATCACCGGAAACTGCTGTTTGGCGATCGCCTCTATTCAGTCCAATGGACCAGCAATCTCTGTCTTCGATCCGGCGCAACTTGGTGTGACTTCAGTCACGCCCGCGACTCCCCTGCTCGGTTACCCAATCTCGAATCCATTGGGGGCCTATAGCGGAAACAACGGCTTATACAATGGAACAACCGAAATCACAGGGATGGTATTTCCTGCCGGCACCCGGAGCGTGTTATTTTTTGGCCGGCAAGGAACGGGCCCATTTTGTTATGGAGGCGGTACCTCTATCCAATCGCAATCGAACACGTTTTCATCAACTGGCGTAAAGGAGTGTTACGATCCCGCAAGCGCCAGCAAGGGAACTCACGGATATCCTTATGTTTATCAAGTCTGGGCATATGACGCCAACGACCTCCTGGCCGTAAAGAATGGCAATAAATTACCCTACCAAATTCGCCCATACGCGACTTGGACCTTTAACGTGCCATTGGAGAACATCGCCGACAAACACCTGATCGGCGGCGCCGCCTATGACGCCAAAAATAACCTCATCTACGTTTCACAGATGGACGGGGATGGCACCAATCCGATCATTGATGTCTTCAAGATCACCGGTGCGTCGTCAATCCCGTCACCGCCAACCGACATTCGCATACACTGATAACACACATTCTTGACGTTTGATGGATCGGATAATCGTAACTTACCGTGCGACCAATCCTAGTTCACTCGCAAATGCTGCGGTATGCGAATCGATCAACTCGATTTCCTGGGACGAAAGCAAACCATTCCATTGATCCGGCTTGAATCCTCTCAATAGACACTATAATACTCGGAAGACGCATCCGGGAAGATCTGCAGTGCCCTGCTTTCGGAATCCGAGGCCGATTGGATGACGCGTAATACCTGCTCGTGCCACGATATTCGTAACCGTAGACGCGACGGTAATCCCCCCAGAATTTAGCTGAGGTCAGAAGTGGAATTTTCTCGTAATGT
Organism: Pseudomonadota bacterium; assembly: GCA_021834245.1. Taxonomy (GTDB): domain Bacteria; phylum Pseudomonadota; class Gammaproteobacteria; order Acidiferrobacterales; family UBA6901; genus JAJXUF01. The sequence goes on along the minus strand of JAKBDW010000478.1, from coordinate 172 downwards.
ATTCCGAGGAGATTCCAGTGAAGAAGTCGAAGTTTCGGGACAGCCAGATCGTCGGGCACATCAAGCGTGCCGAGGCCGGGGAACCGGTAGCGTCGCTTTGCCGGGAGGCAGGCATCAGCGCGGCGACGTTCTACAAGTGGCGCAGCAAGTACGGCGGCATGGATGTGTCCAT
>JAKBDW010000375.1:0-4967 GCA_021834245.1 Pseudomonadota bacterium | reverse complement strand
TCGTCGCCGATGGCCATGCGCCGCACAGCGTCGTTCATCGGGCCGGGCGCCTGCCCGTAGCGGCCCTGCAGATAGAGTTTTACTTCGTTGGTGATGCTCTTGTAGCGTTGCCCGGTGAGCACGTTGAGCACGGCCTGCGTGCCGACGATTTGCGACGTGGGCGTCACCAGTGGCGGGAACCCCAGGTCCTCGCGCACGCGCGGGATCTCGGCCAGCACCTCGGCCATGCGCGACAACGCACCCTGTTCCTTAAGCTGATGCGACAGATTGGAGATCATGCCACCCGGCACCTGGTTCACCTGTACGCGCGTGTCGATAGCGCTGAACTCGCTTTCGAACTGGTGGTACTTCTTGCGCACGTCGCGGAAGTAATCAGCAATGTCCTGCAGCGCAACCAGATCAAGACCCGTGTCGTAGGGAGTGTCGCGCAATGCCACCACCATCGATTCCGTGGGCGCGTGACTTGTGCCCCAGGACATGGAACTGATGGCCGTATCGACGTGGCGCGCACCATTTTCCACCGCCGTGTACATGCTTATGTTGGCGATGCCGGCAGTGGTGTGTGAATGGAAATGCAGGGGCACCTTCACCGCCTTGTACAGTGCGGAGAAGAGTTGCGCGGAACGCGCCGGGGTGAGCAGCCCCGCCATATCCTTGATGCACACACTGTGGCAGCCCATCTTCTCCAGCTCCACCGCCTGTTCCACGAAATGCGCAATCGTGTGCACTGGGCTCGTGGTATAGCAGATGGAACCCTGTGCGTGCTTGCCAGCTGCGATAACCGCCTCGATCGACACACGCAGATTGCGCAGGTCGTTCATGGCGTCGAAAATACGGAAAACATCGACACCGTTTTCCGCTGACTTCTGCACGAAAGCCCTGACGACATCGTCCGAGTAGTGGCGATAGCCAAGCAAGTTCTGGCCGCGCAGCAACATCTGAATCGGAGTATTCGGCAGCGCCGCCTTGAGGGTTCGCAGACGCGCCCACGGATCTTCCTTGAGAAAGCGAATGCAGGCATCGAAGGTAGCGCCGCCCCAGGCCTCGAGTGACCAGAAACCCACTTTGTCGAGCCGTTCACATGCAGGCAGCATATCGGCGGTACGCAGGCGAGTGGCAATGAGCGACTGATGCGCGTCGCGCAGAATCAGCTCGGTCACGAAAACTTTATTCGATGCCATGCGCAGGTCCTTGCATCAGCTTTTTCTTAATTACAGGCCGTAGTGCGCTGCGATCGCGGCCGCGATAGCCGTGGCAAGATGCCCCGGCGGCCGGCGTGCCGAGTAGTTTACCAGCTCGGGATGTTGTTCCACGAACCCGGTATCAAACCTCGCGGCGCGAAACTCCGGCGTGCCGATTATCTGCAGGTGATAGGGAATCGTCGTTTTGACGCCGGCTACTCCCATGTCGCGCAGAGCGCGCTCGGCGCGTGCCAATGCTTTTTCCCAGGTAAGCGCCCAGATCGTGAGCTTGGCACACATGGAATCGTAGTAGGGGGGAAACTCATAACCGGTATAGATGGCGGCATCGGTGCGCACGCCCGGACCGCCCGGCGAGTAGTAGCGCGTGATGCGTCCGAAGTTCGGCAGGAAATCGTTTTTCGGATCCTCGGCATTGATGCGGAACTGGATGGCGAAACCGCGCCACTGAATGTCCTTCTGGCGATAGCCAAGAGGCTCGCCGGCGGCGATACTGATCTGCTCCTGCACGATGTCCACCCCGGTAATCTGCTCGGTTACCGTGTGCTCCACCTGCAAGCGCGTGTTCATCTCCATGAAATAGATGTTGCCGTCGTGATCCAGCAGGAACTCCACGGTGCCGGCATTCTCGTAGCCGACAGTGCGCGCCGCGCGCACCGCCAGGTCACACACTTGAGTGCGCTGCTCCTTGCTGATCTGCGGTGAGGGCGCAATTTCCACGAGCTTCTGGTGGCGGCGCTGGATCGAACAGTCGCGCTCGAACAGATGCACGACGTTGCCGTGCGCATCGCCCAGAATCTGCACCTCAATGTGCCGCGGACTGGGGATAAATTTCTCCAGGAACACGTCGGCCGAGCCGAATGCCTTGGTTGCCTCGGATACGACGCGTTCGAAGTTGCGCTTGAGATCGTCCTCGCCGTCGCAGCGGCGGATGCCGCGGCCGCCGCCGCCAGTTGTGGCCTTGAGCATCACTGGATAGCCGATGGCGCGCGCCAGCGTGAGCGCCTCGCTGAGATCCTTGAGACTGCAGTCGCTTCCGGGCACCACCGGAATGCCTGCTTCAATCATGCTCTTGCGTGCTTCGATCTTATCCCCCATGCGACGGATGACCTCGGCCGATGGGCCGATGAATCGCACACCGCGCCGCGCGCAGATGCGCGCGAGTTCGGGATTTTCCGACAGGAAACCATAGCCCGGATGCAACGCATCGCAGCCGGCCGCTTCTGCCAGGTTCACGATACGGTGCGCATTGAGATAACCGCCCACAGGGTCGGGTCCTACGCTGTAGGCTTCATCCGCCTTCTTCACGTGCAACGCGCTGCGATCGGCGTCGGAATATATCGCCACCGATTTGATGCCCATCTCGGCGCAGGCGCGTACAATTCGGACCGCGATTTCACCGCGATTGGCTACTAGTATCTTGTTAAACACGGCAAACTCCGTCGGCTGCGCGGATTACACGGGCAACGTGCCCGGTGCGCGCCTGGGTCGGAAACTGCGGGCTGAAATACCCGGAACTTCCCTTTTACGTAATCCCGGCAGGGGTGTCAATAAAATGCGGCGGATGCGTGAAACGGCGGCATGCGCGAAAAGCACGCCGAAAATGGCAGCCTGACATTTACTTTCAATTCAATGCAATTTTGACAGGTTTCACGGGCAATTATATGATGCGCGGCTTATGTTCGGCGTTTTACCGGCGGTGATAGACCCGATTCAGCTCGCTGACGAGGGGATCACCCTGGAGGGCGAGCTTTCCCTGGAGGGAATGCCGCGCTTGCGGGAATTGTGCCGCAACCCCCAGGGCAGGGTACGCGTGAGCCTGCGATTTGAGCGCAGCGCCCAGGGGATTAGGAAGGTCGAAGGAAGGATCGTGACGAGTCTAGATTTGACCTGCCAGCGCTGCCTGCAAACGGTATCGCAGGAATTGGGCATCGCTACGCAGCTTTTGCTGGTGCGGCCGGGCGAATCGCAGGCGGGACTGCCGGAAGAGGCGGACGTTCTGGAAGTCACCGCCCCTGTCCCTCTGAGCGCGATGGTAGAGGATGAGCTGCTTTTGGCACTGCCTATGACGCCGCGGCATACGCAAGGCGCATGCGCTCCGGCGGCAATCGGGAAACCCGGTAAGCGCGCACCGGCCGAGCAACCGCAGGCACCAGCCAGTCCGTTTGCAGTGCTCGAAAGTCTCAAGCGCAAGGACTGACGATTAATTTCATGACGAGAATGAGGATTATCCATGGCCGTACAGAAAAGCCGAAAAACCCCGTCCAAGCGCGGCATGCGCCGTTCCCACGACGCATTGAAAACCGACCAGTTTTCAATCGAGCCGACGAGCGGGGAGACCCACCGGCGCCACCACATCAGCGCCAGCGGGTACTACCGTGGACGCAAGATTCTAGAAACCAAATCAGACTGAGCCGGCAGCGGATCGGACATTCGCCCATAGGGAAGGGTAAACCTTGAGTATCACTATTGCCCTGGATGCCATGGGCGGTGATCGTGGCTTGCAGGTCACGGTGCCTGCGGCACTCAACATGCTGCGCGAGCAGGCCGATCTCAGGCTTATCTTGGTCGGACAGCGCGCCGCTATGACGGCAGAACTGGAGCGCCTGGGCGGCGCCGAGAGCGATCGACTGCGGTTGCACCATGCCTCGGAAGTCGTCGGCATGGACGAACCACCGAGCCAGGCGCTGCGCTCCAAGAAGGACTCGTCCATGCGTGTGGCCATCAACCTGGTGAAGAGCGGGGAAGTCGGCGCGTGCGTTAGTGCCGGCAATACCGGTGCCCTCATGGCCACAGCGCGTTTCGTCCTGAAGACCCTGCCTGGCATCGATCGACCGGCCATCATCACTGCCTGGCCTACGATGCACGGCCATGTGCATGTGCTCGACCTTGGCGCCAACGTGGACTCGACTCCGGAACAGCTGTTGCAGTTCGGAATCATGGGGTCGCTTCTGGTCGGGGCGATTGAACATAATCCCTCACCCAAGGTCTGCCTGCTCAACATCGGCGTGGAGGACATCAAGGGCAACGAAACGGTGAAGAAGGCAGCTGAGCTTTTTCGCCACAGCGAATTGAACTACGGCGGTTATGTGGAAGGCGACGAGATCTTCACTGGCAATTCCGACGTCGTGGTATGCGACGGTTTCGTCGGCAACGTCGCGATGAAGACAAGCGAAGGCCTGGCGCGCATGATCTCACATCTTATGAAAGAGGCATTCATGCAAAACGTCTTTCGCCGCGTTGCCGGATTGGTCGCACTTCCGGCGATCCGTTCCTTCCGCAAGAAGGTCGACCCGCGTCAGTATAACGGGGCAAGTCTCGTCGGTCTCAACGGAATTGTGATCAAAAGTCATGGCGGTGCCGATGCCTACGCCTTCGAACACGCCATACGCGTTGCCATCGCTGCCATCAGTAACCAGGTACCACAACTCATCGGTAGGCGCCTTACGTCGATGCAGGTACGCAGCCATTCCGCATGATACATTCGCGCATCATCGGCACCGGCGGCTGTCTTCCAGAGAAGATCCTGACCAATGCCGATTTGGAAAGAATCGTCGACACTTCGGACGAGTGGATTGTCACACGTACCGGAATCCGCGAGCGGCATATTGCGGCTGAAGGGCAGACAACTTGTGATCTGGCCGAACAGGCGGCACTGCGTGCCATCGAAGCGGCCGGAATCGAGCGCGAAACGATCGATCTCATCATCGTTGCCACCACCACACCCGATCGGATCTTTCCCAGCACTGCCTGCCTGCTGCAGGAACG
>JAKBDW010000229.1:0-4998 GCA_021834245.1 Pseudomonadota bacterium | reverse complement strand
GCGGTAAAGAGCGGCGTTTCCCGGCCTGCAACTTTCAGGCGATGCTGAATATAACCTTGGACATCGGCTGCCTCGAAAGGCTTGATATGGAAATCAACTTCAACGCGCTGGGAAAATTGCAGGAGTTCAGGCTTCAATAACAGATCCTTGAGCTGCGGCTGCCCCACTAGCATTATCTGGAGCAGCTGATTCTTGTCCGCATTTATATTCGAGAGCATGCGCAACGACTCCAGTGCGTCCGGATTCAGATTGTGCGCTTCATCGATGATCAGCAATACGCTTTTTCCGGATCCATATTGCTTGATCAGGAACTGTTGAAACTCATCGAACAGTGCCACATTGGACTGCCCTTCATAGACCAACCCGAAAGAAAGCATGATCCATTGCAGCAAATTGGCGATCTCGCGATGGGTGTTGTAGACCAGGCCAACGGTATGTTCGGGCGCCAGGTTGTTCAGCAAATGACGGACCAAAGTCGTTTTCCCGCACCCGATCTCTCCGCTGATCACCATGAATCCAACCCGGTTCCTGATGCCGAACTCCATCATCGCGTACGCGTAAGAATGGCGCCGACCGAAATACAGGAAATCAGGATCAGGCTGAATTGAAAATGGGTTTTCCTTCAAACCGTAGAACGCTTGGTACATGCTTTGTCGTTATCCTGTGAAAATTACCGTTACTGAGTCTTGCCTAGCCAGCCAAAGTGCTATTTGGGAAGCGTGGTTGATTGAAAGTTCCTGCGATGGCTGTAATCGATAATTATATGCCCCGCACGCCATTTCAATTGTGACGTGCCAATTATGCCCGTGTTTAGTCCCTTTGTATCAAGACCATGTCTTTCGACCAAAATATAGGCAAGGGTATCTGCTACGACTGTTCAGACGTTATCCAGGCTTCCGGGATGACAGAAACCAATACTCGCTCGATTTTACGACCAATATTTGTGAGTTAGATTCTCCAACATTACACACTCAAAGTCCTCCGCAGCTGCAGCCCCCCTCTATCGTTCCCGGCTGTCGACGATTGCATCGAGATTGTTGAATAACTCCAGCCACACGAGTGACTCTGCCCACTGAGCCCACCTCCTTCAGCTGATGGGCAAGACGATTTCAAGAAAAAGTTGGAACCGCAAAAATACAGATATGCGACTTCCCTGTTCCATATTATTTAATTCCCTGATAATATGCGCGCCCTTACGCATTGGGGCGTTCCGAATCAAGTCTCGGAACAGTGTATTTACCCGTAGTTGTACAAAAATGTGCGGTAGATTTCCCGTTATTGATGGGAGATGAAAATAGTAGTACCGGGGCAGGCTTGCAGCAGATATAGCCCTGGCTACACGTAGCAACAGACATGCGCCGGTAGCTCAGCTGGATAGAGTACTTGGCTACGAACCAAGGGGTCAGGAGTTCGAATCTCTTCCGGCGCACCAATAAGACAAGGAGCCAGGTTAACAGCCTGACTCCTTTTTTTTCGGCGCAGTCCGGCCTCCTGGGGCGCCTTTGACTGCTTTTGATCGCGGGAGGCGATCCGTGCATCCGGCCAGATGTTCTCGGAGTGGCTGGCTTTGCCATCTCGACGCACCCCAACCTTCCTGCTCTTCCTGCGCCAAGTGCGATATCCCGCCTAAGCCAGATCATTTTGGCGCAGTCATGCAAATTCGCTTGCCGCTCAGCCAAGCCGATTATATAGTCATCCATAAGCCTGATTTACGGGCATCCCCATCAAGTAAGCATATGACTTGTTTTCTCTGCGGCTATCCCCGCCACGACGCAATACACGATGAGCAATAATTTTGTAGCTACGCTCCAGAAAAGGTTGCCGGGATTGCACCCGAAATCGTTCGCCGGCCTGATTCTTGTCGGTCTGCTGCTAGTTGCCCTGCCCTTGCTGCTGCCGCTCATTTACAGCACGGCATCGATCAGCCAGCTTTCAACACAAAGCCGGCAGGCCGTCTATCAGGCAGAGCAAATCGCGCATTTCAGCCGCATACTGGTCGACCAGACGGCGGCAATGGAACGCAGCGTCAGGTTGTCGCTGATCCTTGCTGACAAGTCTTTGTTGAGAGGGTATTACCAGGGGCATGGGAAATTCAGGGAGACACTGCAGCATCTGTCGACCCTTCCTCTGACCGACAGGCAGCGCGAGCTTGTCAATATCATGGACTCATCCGAGTCGGCGATTTTTTCCAGCGTGCAGAGGATTTCACTCGCGCAAGGGAAATCAGGGATACGGAATATCGATTTCACCCCTCTGATGGATGCGGCCCAGGAGTTCCTGATCCATGGGGATGTTCCCGTTGAGCATGAGGTCGAGGCCATGCAGGAGATGGCAGGCCAGGCAAACAAAATCACATACTGGCTGCTGATCAGCCTGGTGCCGTTGGCCTTCTTGCTCGCTTTCGGATTTTCCATACTGATCACAAGGCCTATCCGGCAAATCGACGATGCGATCAGGGCGATGGGGAATGGCGAGCTCTCGAATGCCGTCAAAATCGACGGCCCCCAGGACTTGCAGCAACTGGGGGAAAGGCTGAACTGGATGCGCCTGCGCCTGCTCGAGATTGAGGAGCAGAAGTCCACATTTCTTCAGCATATCTCCCACGAACTCAAGACCCCGCTCACTTCGATCCGTGAAGGGGCGAACCTGCTCTCGGAAGGCATAGCCGGCAAGCTGACCGCCCAACAACATGAAATAGCAAGAATACTTATCGCCAATAGCATCCAGTTGCAGAAACGGATTGAAGACCTGCTAAACTTCAGTGCATTGCAGGCTGGGAAAGCGGCTCTCCACATACAGAAAGTGGCTTTGAGGATGATCCTGGAATCGGTGCTGCACGACCAATATCTCGCAATAGCGAACAAAGCGCTTCAAATCGAACTAGTCTGCCCTGATCTGATGCTCGAATGCGACGAACAGAAAACCAGGACTATTGTGGACAATCTTTTATCCAATGCGATCAAATACTCCCCTCAAGGAGGGCCAGTCAAAATCCATGCAAGCGTTATCGATAGCAGCGTCAGGCTGGACGTTCATGATTCCGGGCCCGGTATAGACCCCATGGACAAAGACAAGATATTTGACGCGTTCTACCAGGGACGCAAGGCGCCGCAAGGTCACATCAGGGGCACCGGACTCGGCTTGTCCATCACCCGCGAATACGTGCTGGCGCACGGGGGCTCGATCGAGCTGCTCGATACGCCGAAAGGGACAGGCTTTCGCGTCTCGCTCCCCCTGAATCGCCCCACTGTCACGCCATGAACTGCAGGACTCCGCTCTTCACGATCCTGAATGTGATTGCAATCGCGGCATTGCTTCCCGCGTGCTCGGTCGTATCGATACCCCGCCCCGCGACGAATCTCGTTCCCTGCCCGCCACCGCCGGCTCTTGCGCTGTCTGCCGACCAGGTCTTGCGCTACTACACTTGTCTGGGCACACTGCCTGCCGCTGATGTCGCCAGCGAATACCATGCCGCCAGCCTGAGTTTTTCCGAGACCGGCAGCAATTCCGACCGTCTCAAGCTGGCAATACTGTTATCCTTGCCCGACACCGGATTTCACAGTACCGCAGCGGCACTCGATCTTGTAAAGAACATGCCTGCGGGGCCGGAACCAGTTCCTTCCACCCTGCCCGACCTTGCCCTGCTCTTGAGCATGTTGCTTGCGGCGCAGCAGCACGCGGATGACAATATTTCCGAACTTACAAAAGAGCTTTCAAACGAAAAAGTGCATTCGGACTTCCTTCAGAAAAAGATCGATGCCGTCAAGGATCTTGAAATCAACCTGATACACCGGGACCAACCATGAGTGCAGTACAACAAACGATGGCGCCTGCGCGCAGGATATTGATCGTTGACGACGATTCGGACCTGCTGCAACTGTTGTCCATGCGGCTGACATCTGCCGGTTTCGAGGTGGATACGGCAAATAGCGCCGAGGCCGCCATCAACAGCCTGGACATTTCCAGGCCGCACCTCGTGATCACGGATATGCGCATGCAGGGCATGGATGGCATGGCCCTGTTCGAGCATATCCACAGGAGCATCCCGACCCTGCCGGTCATCATGCTGACGGCACACGGCACCATTCCCGATGCGGTCGACGCCACGCAACGCGGATTGTTCGGCTATCTGACCAAGCCGTTCGACAGCAAGGTGCTGCTGGACCAGGTCGCGAAGGCGCTCCAGATTTCGTTCGCGGCAGCAGCGCAACCCGGAAAGGCGGACGAGTGGCGCGCCGCCATCATCACCCAGAGTCCGGTGATGGAAGACATCCTGACCAAGGCCAAGCTGGTGGCCGAAGGAGATGCGAGCGTCCTGATCTGCGGAGAGAGCGGAACCGGCAAGGAACTTCTTGCCCATGCGATACACAATGCCAGCCCGCGGGCGCAACGGCCGTTCGTGGCGATCAATTGCGCGGCCATTCCCGAGCAACTGCTCGAATCCGAGCTGTTTGGCCATGTCAAAGGCGCATTCACCGGGGCGGTCCGCGACCACAAAGGACTGTTCCAGTCGGCAATGGGCGGCACAGTCTTCCTGGACGAGATCGGCGACATGCCGCTCGTGCTGCAAGGCAAGCTGTTGCGGGTATTGCAGGAAAAACAGGTGACTCCCGTCGGCGCCACCCAGACCGTACCGCTCGATGTGCGCATCATCTCCGCGACCCATCGCGACCTGAATGCCGAGATCGCCGCCGGCAACTTCCGCGAGGACATCTATTACCGCCTGAATGTCGTGGAACTGTCGATACCGTCGCTCTCAAAACGGCGGGAAGACATCCCGCTGCTGGCCAAGCATTTCCTTGCCGTCCTGGCCGAAAAGTACAACAGGAAAACCAACGGATTTTCCTCGGAAGCGATGGAAACACTCATCAGCGCGCCCTGGCCCGGCAACGTCAGGCAACTATTGAACGTGGTCGAACGCAGTGTCGTGCTGTGCACGACCCCGCTGATCTCGTCCGTACTCGTCCAGCAGACCATACACAAGGAAGAAGAAATACT
>JAKBDW010000131.1:0-5000 GCA_021834245.1 Pseudomonadota bacterium | reverse complement strand
GACGGCGCCGACGCCTTGGCAGGCTTCACGGGCATCACTCGGCTGCCTTCCTTGAGGCGGAACTGACCGGAGGTAACTACCATGTCTCCTGCTGTCAGCCCAGTGGTGATGACTTGTCCGGCACCGCCAGCCTCACTGCCAGCGGTAACCGCCTGAACCTTTACGTACTGTGCAGGGCGCTGATCCTCGGTTTTGGCGGCCGCGACTTGGTGCTTGGTACCCTGTCGGGTGTTGTCATTGACCGGCTTCTGGTTTGTGACTACCCACACGTAGTCGCCCTCGGGCCCGTGCTGCAACGCCGCTGGCGGCACCACCAGCGCGCCGATCTCATCACCAAGTTCCAAGCGCACGTTCACGTACTGTCCCGGGTACAGCCTGTTGTTGGAATTCGGAAACTCGGCCTTCAGCTGGAAGGTGTCGGTATTCGGGTCGATCCGGTTGTTGATGACTTTGAGCGCGCCATCGTTCTCGACCACGTGGTTCGACGCGTCGATGACCGCCACCTTCAGCGGCACCTTCGTTTGGGCGCCGCGGACCTGGTCAAGGTATTTGCCAGGCAGCGTGAACAACACGTCGATCGGGTGCATCTGGGTGATGGTGACGATCGTGGAATTGGAAGTAACGACGTTGCCCGGCGTCACCTGACGTATACCGGCCACACCATCGATGGGTGAGGTGATGCGGGTGAAGCCGAGCTGCACCCGGACGTCCTTGATCAAGCCATTGTCGGCCGCAACAGCCGCTTGGTACTGCAGTACTGTGTTGTGCTGTGTAATGCGGTCGATTTGCGGGACGTATGGCGCGTATCGTGGGTTCTCCGAGCGTACCAGGTTGGCCTTCGCAGTCTCCAGCTGGGCTTCGTCCTGCTGAAGCTTTCCAGTGGCCTGGTCCAGCTCACCCTGAAGTGTGCGCGGGTCGATCTGTGCGATGACCTGGCCTTGCGTGACCGGATCGCCCTCGGTGAAATCCAGCTTCATCAATTCGCCGCCAACCTGGGGCTGTACGTTGACGGTATTGATAGGGGTTACCGTACCGTGGTTCGTAAGGTAAATCGGCACATTCTCGATTGCGGCGGGCGCCATCGATACGGGCACTGGCGTGTTCTTGCCGACATCGGTTTGTGCATTGCCATGGCCGGCCAAGATGCGCCAGAGGACCAGCGCCACGATGGCGATGCCGATGATCGTGAGGACCCACCTGGTTCGTGACATTCGACTACGATCCTGAATATGTTGCTCACACCCCAGTGTCGGATTTTCCAGCCTCCACAAGCTCTGTAAAATCCGCGAGTGTCGGCCAGCGGCACGCTGCCGCGCCAAACGAAGTACCACCAAGCAATGATTGTGTCGTGTGGGATTGCGCGAAGGTGCTACGGGGGACGTTTTTTACCCAAAGACCCTTACTTCGTCTTCGGTTCCGGAATAGAACGTCCCTTACCCTTCTCCGCTACGATGAACTCCAGGAAGCGGAGAGGTTCCGTGGTGCTTGGGTTCCAGTGGGAATGGATCGTGCCAGCTGGAACAAACAAGCTCTGTCCAGCATGCAACGTTACCGGCGGTTTCCCATCTTCCTGCCAAACACCCGTCCCTGACACGATATAGACCGTCATCGCCGCTGGATGGAGATGTCGTGGGTTGATCCCGCCGGGCGCATATTCCGTCTCGTAGACTGCGACCTCTAAATTCTTCGTGCCGGGTAGCACGGTCTTCAGCAGCGGCCTATGCGGTATCACGCCATGCTTTTCCTGGCTTACAGCCGGACCCGCCTGAAGCATGCATAGGATTCCTAACGCTGCGGCGCTGATCGTTATGAGATTCGAAACCTTCATCATTTGATGTTTTCCCAGACGTTGGCTCGTAAAGCGCTAATTAGCTAGGCATAGTCGAACATCGCCATGAAGCCGTAATCCATATGTATTTGCATATGGCAATGGAAAAGACTCGGGCCCGGATTATCTGCCGTAAAGTCCACCTCTGCCTCCTGATAGCTGTCCAGCATCACTACGTCCTTGACGACACCTGCGGTCGATTTGCCGCCGATGCGTCTCAGTTCAAAACTATGACGATGGAGGTGCAACGGGTGGACCTCGTTACTCGCATTGCGGAACTTCAGACGGTAACGCTTGCCGCTTCGCAGCATGAATTTGGGAGTCAGCGCCTTCATTGAGAAGGGTTCGCCGTTGACAGTCCAGAGGTTGAACCCGTCCGCCACCGCGTTACGCTTGGCGAAGGTCAGCTCGATCGTTTCATCAGGAGCCGAAGAAACTTCCGAATTCCCGAACAGGGAATAGTCCCATTTGTATGCCTTCGGGGCCACCCACTTCGGTTCACCGCTGTAGCCGGCGTATTCGATGACTACTCCCATGCCGAGACGGCGCGCATTATCATCCAGATCGCCCAACACCCAGACGCCCGGATTTTTCATCTCGACAATCGCAGAAATGCGTTCGGCTGTGCCGAGCCAGAGCACGGGGACTTCGACGGGCGTTGGTACGGGATTGCCATCGAGCGCTACGATGCGGAAGACATGGCCGGGCAATGCCAGACTGCGAATCTCGGTCGCGCTCGCGTTCACAATTTGCATCAGAACGCGTTCGCCTTGTTTGACTCGGATCGGTTCACCCTCTCCCAACATCTTCCCGTTGATGCCGAAGAGGCCATAATGGACCTGAAATCCTTTGACATGGGATCCGTTGGAGCGCTTCGCGATCTGCCGCAAGTCCGGACTTGGAGCGCCAGGGAGGAAGCCGTGCGGCATGTCGTTCCGGTGACTGAAGGATGGTTCGAATTCCTTTAACATCAGGAATACTTCACGATCGTAGGCGCCAGCCTCATTCCTGGGCTCGATATACACCGGTCCTGCGAGGCCGGTGTAGGTGCCGCGGTTAAGATCAGAACCCGCGAAAATGTGGGTGTGATAAAAGCGCAGACCAGCCGGTTTCGGCACAAAGGCGATCCGTCGCCTGCCATGAGCTGGCACGAACGGCGTACCTTCCTCTGCGGCGCCGTCAACATCGCTGGGGATCATCTGCCCATGCCAATGAACGAGCTCGGGTGTGTCGGTTTCATTGTAGACATCGACTACAACCCGCCGCCCTTCCTTTAGGCGCAGCAGCGGCCCTGGAAACTGACCATTATAAAGTGTGGTAGAGACGACATGATTACGCCCAAGCTCTACGAGGCCCGTGGCAATCCGGAGCGTGTAATCCGCTTTTTCTTTGGCGGCATCATCGGTCGCGGGTGCAAAGGCCGCAAATGCAAGGTCGGGCGCTGCGCCAACCAACGACGCTAGTCCGAAAAGCTTGATTGCGGATCGACGATTCATGGTCATGGCAGAGCAACCTTACGCATAGAAATTCTCATTCTTAGCTGAATAGTGTATCGCGGAAAACTTGCGTAGCAAACGCAAATTTCTTGCGGTTAGCCAAACTTAAACTTGGGGTCTGGCCAAGCATGGCGGTTGCACCCGTAGCGCGTGGAAAGTTACACATGGGACACTACACACGCGCAACGCCATCAGCGGCGAACTGACGCCGACGCAGCTGCGCGGGCTGCTACCCTGATCTGCGGGAGTCAGCAGCGTGTTGTTGTCACTGGTCGCCAGCTGCCGATGCCGATGCCGATGTTTCCTCTTCAGATGCCAGCACCTCCAATGGTTTCACGCCGCGACGAATCTGGTTTTGAGTCACCGCGCGAGCTTGTTCCGTCAAACGTGCCGATGTCGATTGCCAAGCGTTCCTCCATGTCCAGGTCGAAACGGCCGTACGGATTGATATGGCTATAGATCAAGGGGCATAGCGCGCGGCGGTCTTCCGCCGTCAGGCGGTGCCGCCAGCGTGGACTGGCAAGCACACTCTGTATCATCAGTGTGTTGATGTAGACCAAGCATTGCTGCAACAGGTGGAGCGACAAAACGGAAAGCTCCTGATCGTCCAGCCGGTTGGTCGCTACTTCGCCGCCTTTGCCGTAGAAAATGAACCCGTTGGCCGAGTTCCAGTTTTCAACTACGTTCAGGCCCTCGTGGATTTCCTGGCGCAAGCTCTCGTCATGGAGATAGCGGCACAGAAAGACCGTCTTGACTGCGCGCCCGAGTTCCGCCAGCGCAGCGTAGGTGGGATGCTGCGGTACATTGCGCGTGAACCGGCGCAGGATCGACTCGGCGTCGGCGGTACCCAGCCGCAGCGCCGTGCTGAATTTGACCATCTCGTCGTACTGCTGCTCGATCAATTCCCAGTGCATGGGCTTGGTGAGGATCGGCCCAAGGTGAGGGAACTGCTCAGCACAGCCTGCCTCCGGCAGGTATAGCTTCTGCCGATGAATCCCCTTGAGGCGAGGCATCAGTTCGAAACCCAGTTGGTAGCAAAACGCAAATGCGACCTCGCTTTGGCCGTGGGTGTCGACGTAGTTCTTCTCGACGGTCATGTCGGTGCAGTGCCGAAGAACGCCCTCGATCATGGCCGCGACCTCGGACGACGAGCAGCGCTTCAACTGGGAGTAAATGCAAGTCGACTTCTTCTCCACATGCCAGTAGATCATCACGCCTCGACCGCCATACCGGATATGCCACTCGGTCATGAGGTTCTGGTCCCAGGCGCCGAACTTCTTGGAATCGGAGGCACAGGCCGTCGTGCCTTCACCCCAGAGGTCGGTGTTCCGGATCGCAAACGTCGCGTTCACCACCTGGGCGATGGCATTGCGTAGCGACGCTTTGAGTATGAAGCGGCGCTTGGTATAGAGCAGTTCTTTGTACGTCGCTCCCGTACCTCCCGCGAGAATGCGTCGGAGGCCCGCATTGGTGCCCAGTCCGTACAGGCAGAGCAACAGGCGCCTGCGCAGGATCGAACCCGTCAACACGGGCGTACGGTCGGGACCGGCCGGCAGCTCGGTCGCATTGTAGTGTGCGATCAGCCCGCACACCGGTATGCGGGCCCCGAGGTTGAGCCGCGGCAGCACTGCTTCGAGCACCGCGCCGCCCACGTTCTCGTAATAGACATCGATCCC
>JAKBDW010000270.1:0-5001 GCA_021834245.1 Pseudomonadota bacterium | reverse complement strand
GCAGAGCGTTGATTCATCGTGGTTCTCCGAAAGTCAGGGTTTGGATGTGACGGGAAAGGGTGCAATCAATCAAAATAAGCGAAAAGCAATTAAGCGAAAAGCAAACTAAATCAAGCAAAAGCTCAACCATGAATGATGCAGGCGGATCATGACGTTGCGAAGCCCCTGCGTGTAACAGTTTGCGTTTGTGCACGAAGTTAGTTGCCTGGCGTCCACGGACCCCAGGAAGGCTCCCGCACCTGCAGCCCGGCGGCGGCCAGCGTTGTGCGTACGCTGCCGTCGAGCGACACGGTTTTCAGAACCTCGGAGCCGCCCTCGCGCGCCGAGTACAGCAGGATTTGTCCGTTTGGCGCGAAGCTCGGATGCCCGTCGTCGGCCCCGTTACCAAGAAGGCGGGTGTTGCCCGATTGCAGATCTTGCAGCCAGAGCTGAAAATTATTGCCCTGCTGGGAGATGTATGCAAGATTCTTGCCGTCTGCGCTGATAGCAGGGCTGACGTTATAGCCGCCCGAAAAGGTCAGGCGCCGTACGCCACCGCCATTGATGCCCACAACGTAGATTTGCGGAGAGCCGTCGCGGTCACTGACAAAATATAGGCTCCTGCCGTCAGGCGCGAACACGGGTTCGGTGTCGATGGATCCGCTGTGCATGAGTTGGCGCGGTCGCCCCCCGGTGCGCGGCAGCAGATAGATTTGCGAGCGCCCCGTGAGTGTGAGCACGACAGCCATCGTGCGGCCATCGGGCGAGAAGGCTGGGGCGCTATTGCTGCCTTGGAAATTGGCGACGGCGCGCCGCGCGCCATTGCGAATGTCCTGGACGAACACGACAGGTTTGCCGGTTTCGAAGGACACATATGCCAGGCTTCCACCGTCGGGTGCCCATACAGGCGACAGCAGGGGCTCGCGGCTGCGCAGCGCAGCGCGGGCGTTTTCGCCGTCGCTATCGGCCACCACGAGACCGAAGTTGTGCTGGCCTGCCTTGCTGATGTAAGCAATGCGGGTGGCGAACACCCCGCGCTGGCCCGTGAGCTTCTGGTAGATGAAATCGGCGATGCGGTGTGCTGCCAGGCGCAGGTCACCGGTGGCAACCTGGTAGATCTCACCGCCCATGTCGGCTTGCTTGACGACATCCCACAGTCGGAAGCGGATGACCCACCGGTACGGTCCTTCCCGTGCGACGCTCCCGCCGGCAACGGCCTCCAGCGCCTGTGCGCGCCACGCGGCGTAATTGGGGGGGCCCTGCTCGGTCAGCACGGCGCCGCCCAGGTTGGATGTTCGGAACTGCCCACTGCGCGTGAGGTCGGCACGGATGATGTCAGCGATCGGCTGCCCACAGGCTTCCTGCCCCCTGAAGGGGGCAATGCCCACCGGAATCTGCGTGGCGCCAATGCCCGAGACGTCGACCTTGAACTGGGCTCGCGCCGCGGACGGTAGTCCTGCGATTGCGGCCGCTCCCAGTGCACGCAGGATCACTGGACTCTCGCAGATGGAAGCCGCTGCCCCGAGAAGAAGACTTCGTCGTTTCGTCATAAATCGTGGATGTCCCAATCTGCTTGATCCAAAAGTCAAATGTCGTCCTTAAGCTGGACGCCGGCCCATGGATTCTAGGCACGCCGGGCTTGCAAGACCGTAATTGAAGATTACAACACTCGCGCGCAGCCCTGCGCGGATCCGCTGGGTCGAAAATGCAAGAATGTCATCGCGAGAGCACGCGTACACGCGGGCGCACAGCCCCGTCGCGAGGGTTGCGCAATCCCATCGCCGCTTCATACCCAAAGGAACGCATCCTTGCGCGATCCGCAACGCGCTTCAGGTTCGCGGCTTCACCATTTCGACTGGCCGCATCGTGCCATAAATGCAAAACTTCTGTGGCCCAAAACCCGTTGATGCGTCTGCATCCTGCACGATGCAAGCGTAAAACCAGGTCGGCGTCCTCGTGCCCCCAGCCGTCAAAGCTCTCGTCGAAGCCGTTCACCCTCTCGAAATCGTCACGCCAAAGCGCGAAATTGCAGCTTCGTATGCCCCGCCATCGAAAGTTGCCACCCCTCAGTCTCAAGCGCGCAGGCCAGCGAAGAAACAGACCCAAGAGTTTGTTGCAATCGCCCAGCAAACGCTGATGAATCCAAAAACCAGGATCTTTGTGGGTGGGCGGTACACCCTCCTTCAAAGCGGTGGCCGTTAAACGCTCGCTGAGCAGAGCCCGGCTTCCATTCACAAAGCAGTGCTTCCGTGCAAGCTTGCGGTGCCTCTCCACGAAATCCGCGAGAGGAACGCAGTCACCGTCGAGGAAAATCAGGTACGAACCTCGAGCGATGGCGGCTCCCATGTTCCGAGCTGAAGCAGCGGTGAATCCAACATCGGGATGCCACACATGCTGCACGCTGAATGGCCAAGGGCTCTTGGCGCCTTCCAAGGCGTCGATATGTTCCTTCCGTGAGCCATCATCGGCAATGATGACTTCAAAATTGGGGTCGCTCTGGCCGCACAAAGCGCTTAGAACCGCCAGCAACGCACTGCTTCGATTATAGGTAAGGATTATAATGCTAATTATCATGCTTCAAGCTGGAAATTGACTTCAAGCCCCAGATGCGCGCTTGCCGCAAGGGATCATCTCGGTGGATGGTTATTAGTTAGCAACCATAACTTGAGGTATCGGTAATAGGCGCCATGGGCATTCGATATCGCGAGGACGAATCCCATGCGTCCATCCAGGAACCCACGTTTGATCACGTAACCGCGGAAGAAAGTCCAGAAGCCATGCACAATGGCTGTCATGATTCCAGCACGCCGCCCCTTGCTCAACATCATTGCAGCCCCGGATGTGGAGTAGGCGTTCAACTTGTCGAGAACCTGCTCGAGATCACGAAAGCTTTCGTGCAAAAGAGACTCTCTCAGTCGCTCCACGCGACCGCTGATTTGAATCGACTCGTGAACAAGATCATCGCTGAAACGCCCGCGCGTGCGCCGGAAAAGGCGGACGATTTCGTCGGGATACCATCCTCCGTGCCGCATGAATTGGCCGCAATAACTCGAAAGGCGCGGGATTGCATAGGCGTCGGCTTGGACTGCCTGCGCAAGCGTTTTCTGGATCTCGCTCGCTAAAGCGGGTGTCACGCGCTCATCAGCGTCGACCGAAAGCACCCAATCCTTGGTTGCCAAGGCAAGTGCACGGTTTTTTTGAATACCAAAGCCGGGCCAGTCATCCGTGACCTTAACCCTTGCACCGGCCTCCCGTGCGCGCGCCACCGTGTCATCAGCACTGCTCCGGTCCACCACAATGATTTCTTGACACCAGTGCAGCGAGGCAATGCACTCAGCGATGTTTTGCGACTCGTTAAAGGTGATGATGATGGCCGAAACCGAGTGGGTCATGACGTGTGGTTGGAGTGAGTTTTTGATTTGAAATCCGCGACCCCACTCAATAAAAGACCGGCAATGACGACAAAGAACCGGCCTTCTCCAGCATCCAGAAGTTGAGAATTGAAAAGGCATCCAACGCCGATCGTCACGAGGAGGCCCTCAAGCGCAGCTTTATTGGGGCTGGGAAGGCTCTGTGCAGCGTCCCATATGCTCTGACCCCAAAAAATCAGGACGCCGAGCCCTAACAAGCCGAGCTGCACGGCCGTAAGCAAATATTCGTTGTGCGGATTTGATGTGCGAATATCGTGTGACCCGGCAATTTCCTTTGCGTATTGATTCGGAAAACTTCCGGTCCCACTGCCGAAAAATGGGTGTTTTAGAATCGCCTTGAAGCTATATTTATAAAATTCGAGGCGTAAACCTGTCGATGTTTTTGTTGCCCCTTTCCCGGCTTCATAGGTCTCGTAGTGCTGAATTGAGCGCACAACTCTTTCCCTGCCGATGGGGGAGGCCATCATAACAGCAGAGCCAATAACAGCAACGGTCAATAAACCCAGAGCAAGACCCTTGAATTTGTATTTCTGAAAAAACAGTAAAATGACCAAGGCAAATACGATGACATATCCTGTGCGTCCATTATTCACCATGAGGACGCAGATCCCAAAAATCAAGGCAGTTGTCGCCCATATCCAGCGGTGAGAGCGATCATGGATGGATTGCCAGGTACAAAGGTATGTGGCAAACGCCAAATAGGTGCCGAAGCTAATTCGATTCTGAAACGCCGCATAGGGCTGATTGTGGTCGGGAAAAAGCGAAAGAAGTCCAAAGAGTCGAGCGTAAGAGACAGCCATTGCGAGCAAGGTAGCAATCAAGAAAGCTCCGATTGCTCTTCGGCGCCATTTTTCGGAATCAAGTGAAACGACCAGTATCGGTAGAATCAAAAGCTTTGCATACTTTCCCAGGAAGTTGCTGATTTGCGCGCTCGGTGCATTGCTGTACGCTGCGCCGAGTGCATACAAGCCGAGCAGGACCAAAGCGAGCCAGGCAGCGCGAACGGATCGCAACCGAATCCATAGCTGGTTCCACCGCCCGCGCAAAAACGGTGCGGTGAGAAGGAATGCAAGGGCAAACGAGCCCCATGCAGTCGGTAAGGGCAGCGCAAAGGCGGCGAATACGACGAGAGGGCCGATGAGATCCTGCGGAGATTTTTTGTACAGCGATTCTTTATAGTTGATCATTTAACAGTTGGAATTCAATTGACCGCGCCCTCGAACCAAGCGGTGCAGCTCTTGCGCAGACTATTCTTGGCCAACCCTCGCAATCGCGCGGCTGCGCTGCTCATCGTGCTATTCGCCGCCATTGTGGCTGCCACCGAGCCCGTGCTGCCTGCGTTGATGAAGCACGTGCTGGACGTGGGATTCACGCCCCAGCGTGATTTTCCACTGTGGGCGGTCCCCGCCGTCCTGCTTGGATTGTTCACGGCGCGCGGGCTGGCGTGGCTGGGTTCGCAGTTTCTCACACAGTGGCTGACGCAGAACGTGTTGGCGAGGGTGCGCTCGCTCGTCTATGGGCAGATTGTGCACGCGCAGCTCGCTGCGCTGCAACGCGAAAGCGCCAGCGGCCTCATCGGTGCCGCGGTGTA
>JAKBDW010000383.1:0-5006 GCA_021834245.1 Pseudomonadota bacterium | reverse complement strand
CGGCGGTCTGTGGCTGCTATATCTGCTCGGCTACAACTTGTCTGTCGCAGTGGCGGTGGGATTCATTGCGCTTGGTGGAGTCGCCACAGAAATCGGCGTGGTCATGCTTTCCTATCTTGATCAGGCCCTGGCGCGTCGCACTGAAATGCGCGCGGCCCGCAATGAGCCACTCACCCCCGCCGACTTGCGCGCGGCCATTATCGAAGGTGCGCTGCTGCGTATCCGACCGATCGCCATGACCAATGCTGCGATCATCGCTGGGCTGCTGCCTGTCTTGTGGACTCACGGCACTGGCTCCGAGGCGATGCAGCGGATCGCCGCACCGATGGTGGGCGGCATGCTGAGCGTCGCTGTACTCACACTTGCCGTAATTCCGGCCGCTTACCTGCTCTGGCGACGGCATGACCTCGTGCGGGCGGAGAAACGCCCATGAAACATGCAAGTGGATTCATGGATACCGTGGGCCGCGCGCGACGTCCTTGGCGCGACTGCTCCCGCTTTTGGGCTGGCAAGGATTCGCGCCGGCGCCTTCTGGATCACGGCGACGAACTCTGGCATACGAGAACCCCCATTCTTCCTCATCTTTGCAAGGAGTTAAACATGAAGGCCGTCAGCCGTTCCATTGTGATTTCTGTTGTCATTGCGTTCCTTTCCCTCGCTGCGCAGGCGGCGGATACCTACCCGGCATCCGGACGGATCAACCGCGTGGAAATAGCGCGCGGCGAGGTCAACATCACGCACGGACCGATTACCGGACCTGGATGGCCAGGTATGACAATGACGTTTCCGGTTGCGGATAAGGCGGTAACCAAGTCGCTAAAGGCTGGCGAAAAAGTCAGGTTCTGGCTGGAAAAGCGGGATGATCACTATGTCGTCACGCGGATCGAGCCGGTAAAGACTGCGAAATAATCCGCCGAGATGGCTCAGGGGTACCGCTAAGCTGTCTTGAAGCGATCATCCTGTGTCCAACTGCGGGGTTTCATCCTCGGCCACGCAGACGGTGAGTGTCAAATCCCGAGATCCAAGACACTGGAGGTGTTTTATGAAATCACGTTTCTTATCGATCGTTTCTATCACAACGCTTGCTTTGGCTTTTGTGTCCGCGATCGCCTTCGCTGCCCCGTCGCCGGACGGAAGCTCTTCGGCGGATATGGCAAAGATGGAGGCGTGCTTCAAGGCGCACGGCAAACTGATGGACAAACCTGCGGTTATGAACGTCTACGACTGCTGGCGCGCACATGGCTATTTGATGGATCGGTAAACGGCGTGCCTGAGAGATCTAGCATGTCGAACAACCTTGGAGTTCGATGATTAATGATCCATGACCCGCACGTCGCAAACCATGCGGCGCGCGGGGACGGGCATGAATTAGAATGGAGGTGCTTTATGATGTGGGGTTATCCAGGAAGTTGTGCTTCAGGATGGTGGTGGGGCTTCGGTCTGCTGCATATGCTGCTCTACTGGGGTGTTGTGATTCTCGTGATCGCGCTGCTGGTGAAATGGCTTCTTGGAAGCTGGTCACTGAGGGAACAGCATTCAGGGAATCGGTATTCAGGTCACCGCGCGATGGATCTGCTCGAGGAGCGCTACGCACGCGGGGAGATCGGCAAGGAGGAGTTCGAGCAGAAAAAGCGGGACCTGGAAGAGTAAGGCGCCAGTACCGCGTGGACGTCGGTCGCAAGCCTTTCTGCGGCGATCGCTTCTCGGTATAGCAATATCAAAAGGTGGAGCAGAAATGAAACGAGATGTGATATCACAAGGTTTGATAGTTTTGGCGATCACGCTTAGCGCCATGATCGCTTCCACAACAGCGGCCTATCCCAAAACCAGCGGGAGCAGCGATATGGCACGCGGTCGCGAAATCGCCTCCGGTAAGTGTGCGATCTGCCACGGCGCACAGGGCAACAGTACCAACCCCGCGTTCCCGAAGCTTGCGGGCCAGCGTGCCACCTATCTTTACGGGCAGCTGCGGGCGTTTAAGGCAGGAGGGCGTCGATCGAAGATCATGTCGACAATTGCAACCGGCCTGACCGACACAGAGATGACCGATACCGCAAACTTTTATTCGCACCAAAAGCTCCGCCCGGACCGGGTCGGGAACGAGGCCAGCACTGTCGCCGGACGGCGCATTTTCTATCACGGAGCGAACAGCGGGGCGACACCCGCCTGTGAGATGTGCCACAGCACCTCGGGTGCCAAGTCCATGATGGGCGGCGGAATGATGGGCGGCGGAATGATGGGCTCCATCCCCAAACTAAACGGACAACATGCGGCCTACCTGATCCGGCAACTCCGCGATTTCGCCTCAGGCAGGCGGCAGGGCATGATGATGAACTCGATAGCCGGTTCCCTGACCCAGACCGAGATGCATGAGGTGGCAGGATACCTTTCCGGGATTCCGTAATACGAGATGCCTTGGACGTCCCTGCGACAGAGCGGCCCTGCCCTGGCATATCGCCAATGAACGTGGTGCGCCTTTAACTGGCCTTGGTCTATGCAAGCTCGTGCGCGGGATTACAGACCTCACACGCACCGCTCGGGCGGGCGGTGCGTGCTACGGATGATGACTTTTTCGACCGCAAGGGGTCTCGCGCTGGCACAAGCGACATGCCGCAAAAGGTGCTCAGTCGTCACAAAATATTTACTTGCCTGATCAAAAAGTACTGGCGCCATTGGCCTTCGACGCAAATATTTGACAGCTGGACGGGCCAGCCAGATTCGGGGTTCCACCGATCACAATTGCGGTATTCACCGCCCAGCCTTTGCGCAGGATCATTAGCTCAATTCTCCATGAGATCTTCATGGCAAAAATGTCCTAGCTGATGGCACATTCCAGACTAGTGCGGATTAGGTCCTTCAGTTACCTGAATCAGGTTCGCCGGCGTCAGCCAGTGCGCATACGCAGCCCGCACTTCGGCCGCCGTCAGTTTGAGGTAACGATGGGCGGCAAGAGTCGGCTCGTCCAAAGGCAGATCCAGCCGCACGCGCGCGATTAAGCCTTCGGCAATACCAGTAAGACTGGATTCGGAAAGCGGAATCTCGCGCAGGAGCAATGCTTTGGCGCGCCGCAGTTCCTGAGGCGTTACCAGTTGCTTTTGCATAGCTCGAAGGTCGCGCACCACAATACTGCGCGCGCGCGAGACATTCGGCGGGTCACATGCATATACCACGGCGTAGATCGCCCGGGTCTGATCTACATTGAAAGAGGAGGAAACGTAATATACCAATCCGTTTTCCTCGCGCAGATCGTGATACAGGCGTGTGGCATAGAACGCCCCACCTAGAACATGGTTGCCTAACTGCAGCGCATAATAGTCGGGATTCGCCCGGCTCAAACCAAGGTTCTCCGCAAGAGTCACGCTATCCTGAACCCGGCTCGAATCCGGCACGTGCGTCACCGATGGTTTGTTGAGAGGGACCGGTGGCAGAAGCACTTGTGGTTTGGGTCCTTCCGATTGCCATTTGCCGAAATACTTTTCCACGGTATCCCGAGCAACCGCAGGAGAGATATCTCCTATCACCACTATGGTCGTAAGATCGGGCCTGAAGACGTGGCGGTAATAGTCTCTGACATCCTTAATGCTCAGCCCCATCACCGACTTGGGTGTTTCCTGGCGCAACATCGGGTCTTTTGGCGGAAAGAGCGCGGTGCTCAAAGCACGGCCGGTCAGATAATCCGGACTCTGGAGCAATCCGGCAACGGAACCCGCGACCTGGTGTTGAACAATCTTGAACGCCGACTCCGGCAGTGCCGGATGCAATTCGTTATCTGCAAGCAACGCAACGCCGCGATTGAAATTGTTGGTCAAGACCTGCAGGGAAAAATCAGTGCCGGCGGACTCGTTGGCCGCAATATCGTCGAGCGCCTTCTGAAAAGCTACGCGGTTAAGGGTGGCGGTTCCAAACCCAAAGAGTTGCCCTAAAACATCGTCCGCACCTTCTTTCCCAGGCGGCGTTTCGAGCGCCGGCTGGTTGCGGATGTGGCCAAACACGCTAACCGTATTGCTGATGGTTTCCGGTTGGACGATTAGCTCTATTCCATTCGGCAGATGAAATACGACCGGATCGACCGTAGATTTCGGCACATTCAGGCGACGCAAGGCCTGCTGTGCCCAATCCGGCAACTTGACTGCCTTGGTTTCTGTGCCAGCAAACGATTCTCTGCCGCCAAACCCCTTCGATGCCACCGGTTTGCCGGATGACTGCGGGGTAAGGACTGCCACTAGCGTATGTTGCAGCATGATATATTTGTGGGCGACCCGGTCTACGTCCTTCACGGTCACACGGGAAATCGCCTGCAGATCGTCATCCGGTGACTGCCGCCCCTCGACGGCGAGCGCGTCCGACCAGGCGCTTGCCAATCCGGCGACCGAATTCTTTTCAAACTCCGCCGATGCCAGCTCGCGGCGCTTTGCCGCTTCCACCAGATCCGCGGAAAATCCATGTTTAAGATCATCCGTCAGAATCTTCTGAATCCTTTCTATTAGGACGGGGCCAGAATCACCCTTAGGGAAGGCTGCCAGCGCGTAGCCCACACCGGATTTGGGGAACTGGGTCAGGGAAAATCCGGCATACAACGCCTTGCCGTGCGGTACCATGGCGTACAGCGTACCGCGCTGGCTGTTTAGCACATCGGCAAGTACCTGCGATGCCGCAAAATCCGCATCACTCAGACCGGGCATGCGAAAAGCAATCACCGCCAGACCATAGGGCAGATCGGTGGGCATGTTTAGGGTCGAGGGCTTAAATGGCTGTAGATCCACAGCCGGTCTCGGCGGAAGTGTTTTCGCCGGGATGTCCGCGAACAACTTCTGCACCATACGAAGTGTTTTATGCGGCTCGACATCACCGACAATTATAAGAATCGCGTTGTTGGGCACATACCACGTTTCATGAAACTTCTTAAGCATCGCGCCGGTCGTCTTCTTGAATGACGCGCGCGTACCCAATGCGTCGTGCTCGTATGGGCTGCCCTTGAACATCGTCTTGAGAAGCTTGGAATAGAC
>JAKBDW010000145.1:0-5006 GCA_021834245.1 Pseudomonadota bacterium | reverse complement strand
ATTCATGCTCATTGTGAACCATCCGTGCTGTCGGGTTGTTGCTGCACAGGTGCCGTCGAGTTCACCATTTCCACAAGACGCGAGCCGTTGGCAGCCGTGGTACCCGTCACTGGCGCCCCGGCGGGGTTTTCCGGTGAAGGGGAATGACAGCTGAAGCAGTCAATTTTCACTGCGGCATAGGCATGGCAGCTGGCGCAGAATCCGTTCTTGCCCAGGACGGTATGCGTCTTTGGATCGGCATGACAGTCGACGCAATTGGTGAGCAGGAAGCGTTTTGTGCGAATGCCTTCGTGCACCGTGAGCGTGCGTTGATGCAGGATGAATTGCATGTGATCGCGGCGCATGACAGCAGTCGGTGCCACGCACTTGTCACCCTTGCCGGGGTACACGCCGGTGAGCGGTGACGGGACGCGTGACTTGGTGGCAGCCGGTACGGAGCTATCGGCGAGCGCGAAGGTAGCGGCGAAAAACGCCGCTACCGCAACGACTGCCGTGAGCCAAGGTGCAACTTTGCGTTGGGTGTCGTGGATGGCCATTGTCATTTAGGTCGTGTCGATCAGCTTACGACCTTAATGGTCGCCCATGCCCATCTTGATGTAGCCAGTCGGGCATACATCGGCGCAGATGTGGCAACCAACGCACAGGTCATAGTCCGTGTAGACATAACGACCGGTCGTGGCTTTGGCTTTTGGCGTACGCTTCACCGCCGTCTGCGGGCAGTAGATAACGCAGTTGTCGCACTCGAAGCACAGACCGCAGCTCATGCAACGCTTTGCTTCGGCGACTGCATCGTTATCCGCCAGCGGAAGAATGCGCTCCTCGAAGTGACCGATAACCTGATCGGACGACGGCACTTTTTCAGCGCGCTTGTGGCGCTCTTCGTAGGGGAAGTGACCAAGGAACAGTTCATCCGACTGGCACACTTCCGAAGCCGAACGGTCTTCGTAATTGTGGATCGCGAAGTTGGCTTCCGACGTGCCGCGCAGATCGCCGCGCTGGTCGGCTGCGAAGGATTCCGGCTGCAGGCCGGTTTCCTGAAGCTTGGACAGGAGGTTGAAGTGATGCACGTCCACCTTCGGGCGTTTGGCAAGTTCCTGGCCGGACAGGTAGCGATCGATCGTTTCCGCGGTGACGGCCGCCTGACCGATGGCTGTCGTGAGCAGGTGGGGACGCACAATGTCACCGCAGGCAAAGTAGCCGGGCTTGTTTGGAACCTGATAGAACTTGTCGGCGTTGATAAGGCCCTTGCCATTGTTCATTGCATCCAGACCCTGAAGATCGCCGCCCTGGCCGATGGCCGCGACGATCAGATCCGCGGGCAGTTCGAATTCGGTGCCGGGGATGGTCGCGAAATCCTTTGACTTGGGGTCGACTTCGGCCAGTTTGAGCGCCTTGGCGCGACCATTGCTGTCGAGGATGACTTCGATCGGCTTGATGTTGGCGCGAATCTTGACGCCTTCGTGCAGCGCATCATCGATTTCGTGTTTGGCCGCAGTCATTTTCTCGACAGGCATGAGCGAGGTCAGGGTGACATCGGCGCCCTGGCGGGCGGCAGCCGCCGCGACGTCCTGCGCGGTATGGCCAAGCACGATGTATTCCGGACGCTGGTCATCCTTAAGACCCTTGATGTAACCCAGGCGGCGTGCCACGGATACCACGTCGATGGAGGTGTCGCCGCCACCGACCACGACGATGCGGCCGGTCATCGCATTCAGGCGGCCCTCATTGAAGGCTTCGAGGAAGGCCACGCCGGTGATGCAGTTCGGCGCATTAGCGCCCGGAACCGGCAGCGGGCGCCCTGACTGCGCGCCCAAGGCGAACAGAATGGCATTGAATTCCTTCTCCAATTTTTCCAGCGTCACGTCCTTGCCGACGCGCACGTTGGTACGCACTTCGACACCCATGCCGACGATGCGGTTGATTTCGCCGTCGAGCACGTCGCGCGGCATGCGGTAGCCCGGGATGCCGTAGCGCATCATGCCGCCGAGTTCCGCGTATTTTTCGAAAATGGTGACCGCATGTCCAAGACGGCGCAATTGATAGGCCGCTGCCAGACCGGCCGGTCCGCCACCAATGACGGCCACTTTCTTGCCGCTCGAGTGCTCAGGCGCCTTGAAGGTGAGCTTGTTCTTAAGGGCAGAGTCGCCGATGAACTGCTCGACGGAATTAATGCCCACATAGTCTTCGAGATTGTTGCGGTTGCAGCCCTTTTCGCAGGGCGCGGGGCATACTCGACCCATGACGGACGGGAAGGGGTTGGCTTCGGTCAGGCGGCGGAAAGCGTACTCCGGCATGGCCACACCCTTGCTCGGCTTCTCTACGCCGCGCACGATGTTGAGCCAACCGCGAATATCTTCTCCCGAAGGACAGCTTGCCTGACAAGGCGGTGTCTTCAGCACGTAGGTCGGGCACTTGTCGGTCTCATCGGCGGTAAAAATCTGCTCCTGGAAAGAATCCCATTGGGAATTGCCGTCCTCGAACTTGCGATGGGTGAATCCTTCTTTTGCTTCGCCGGGTTTGTTCGCGGGTGTCGCCATCGAGAGTCTCCTCGTTATGCGTCGCTGTCAGTTGATGATGAAATTCTGTTCTTTACTCTTTCGTGCCAAGCTGGATCGCTTTACTGACCAGGCCGTGCACGCTGCCAATCATGTCCATCGGGAACTTGTAATAGGGCAGAACCTTGGTGAACTGGCTCTTGCAGATGGCGCAAATCGCCGCAAGGTAGTTGACCCCGTACTCCTCGACGACTTCATGCAGCGCCTGCATGCGCGGTTGCGCGCCTTTGACGCGCAGCTCCATGAGATCGTCGGTCAGCAATCCGCCGCCACCACCGCAGCAGAATGTGTTTTCATGAATCGTGTCCGGTGCCATGTCGTGGAAATTGTTCACGCACGCCTTGATCACTGCGCGCGGAATGACGAACTGGCCACCAGGCATCTTGCCCATGCGAGATGCGCGCGAAACATTGCACGAATCGTGGAAGGTAACGATTTTGTCGTCGTTCGCCGACTTGTCCAGCTTCAGAGCGCCGCGCTGGATAAGGTCATAAGTGAATTCGCAGATGTGCTGTGGTATCGGATAGCGGGGGTCCAGGAAGTCAAAGGGCCCGATCAGGGTATTCCAGAAGCTGTAAGCCACGCGCCAAGCGTGTCCGCATTCGCCGACGATGATGCGCTTGACTCCGAGGTCGAGCGCCGCTTCGCGGATGCGCAGGGCCACGCGATGCAGGTTGTCGTGATTGCCGATGAACATGGAGAAATTCGCGGCTTCGGACGCGTAGGAGCTGAGCGTCCAGCTGATACCGGCCTGATGGAACACCTTGCCATATCCGATGAGGCCGTCAATGTGCGGTTCGGCGAAGAAGTCGGCAGACGGCGTGATGAGAAGCACTTCGGCGCCTTTCACGTCGAGAGGGAATTTTACGTCAACACCGGTTTCTTCCTTTACATCCTCTTCCAGGCCTTCCAGCGTGTTGCGCAGGGCCGGCTCAGGCAGGCCAAGATTGTTGCCAATCTTGTAGACCTTGCCGATGATTTCGTTGCAGTACTTCTGGCCAACGCCAACTGTGTCCAAGATGTCGCGCGCCGCCATTGATATTTCGGCGGTGTCGATGCCGTAGGGGCAGTAGACCGAGCAGCGGCGGCACTGGGAGCATTGATGAAAATAGCTGTACCAGTCGTCGAGCACTTCTTTGGTCATGTCGCGTGCGCCGACCAGCTTCGGGAAATATTTTCCGGCGAAGGTGTAATAGCGGCGGTAAACACTGCGCAGCAGATCCTGGCGTGCGACCGGCATGTTTTTCGGATCGCTCGTGCCGAGATAGTAATGGCACTTGTCGGTGCAGGCGCCGCACTTGACGCAGGAATCGAGGAACACCCGAAGCGCGCGTGATTCTTCCACGAGTTCGCCGAGTTTCTTGACGGCTACGTTTTCCCAGTTTTCCACCAGCTCGCCGGGGAAGCCGAGCGGAGCCTGAAGGTCCGGCTTGGCCACAAACGGCTTGCTGTGAGCCATCGTGCCGACCTGTACCAGCGGTATTACGGGATATTCACGCAGCGCAGGTGTTTCGAAATTTGCCATGTCTTGAGCCTATCGACCGCCGGTGTTGTCCAGTTTTGCCGACCAGCCGGCAACGTGCCGGTGTTCGCGTGCGTTGTCGACCTGGTTGCGGGTCGGGCTGAAAAACACGCCTGGGGCGTGCAGCAGCTTGCTCACGGGAAACACGATCATGAGCGTAGCGACCAGGGTCAGATGAACGAGCAGTTGAGGGTCGGGGGGGATTGGCTGCCAGTCGAAAAGCATGAGCCCGAGGAAAAACTGTTTCAGGCTGATGATATCGGTATGGGCCACGAACTTCATATTAAGACCACTCAGGCCGATGCCTACCAGCAGAGCCAGCATGAGATGGTCGGAAAGGCTGCTGATGTAGCGCACGCGGTCGACCAGAAAGCGCCTGGCCCACAAACCGAGCAGGCCAAGCACCATCACGAAACCGGCATAGATGCCGAACGGCTGGACTAGTACCACCCAGCCCCACACCGGTTGTGTGAAGTATCTCAGGTGCCGCATCAATACGAGAACTAGGCCAAAATGGAACATGATGCCAAAAAGCCATATCCATTTGTTCGACTTGAACAGGCTTTCAAATATCGTCACTTCCCGCAGCATCCTTCCCACGACACCCAATCGCGTTACTGGCGCAGGTGTCGTGGGGATCTTAAGCGGCGCAGGCGTGCGGGCGTACACATAAACCTTGTACGCCACGCCGCCAACGAGGATCGCGGTGGCCACGTAGAAGAGGACTGCATAGATCACCGTCAAAGCCGACATCGATTCCACCCGTTGTCTCGAGTTGAGTTCGCTAGATCTTGCTGTTAGACGCAACCCGTAGGCTTCGGCAGGCCAGCGTACTTACAGGCCTGTTTCGCCGGTCCGTAGGGGAACAGTTCATAGAGGTACTTGCTGTTGCCCTTGTCCGGCCCGAGCTTCTTGCCGATCGCCTTGGT
>JAKBDW010000508.1:0-20307 GCA_021834245.1 Pseudomonadota bacterium | reverse complement strand
GTTGACCTGTTTTTGGCACATGCCTACGCGGACTACATGCGCGCGATGTCCAGCGGGATGGGGCTAATGAGCGCGGACTTCGGCGCAAAGGCCGATCCCTTGGAGCCGGTAAAAAAGCTGCTGGGCATAGATCATGTCAGGCGCAGCGGCGAATCGCGGGTCAGGAAGGCGGTGCTGCACTAGAGCGGGACCAGACATTTGGAGATGCAAGCAGATGGCAATACATGAAAAATCGCTGATCGACCCTGACCGCATCATGACGCATGAGTCATTGGTCGTAGATGGCGTAGACGTATCCGGTCACTGGAACACCATGGTCGCGCCGCGCTTCCTCAGCGATTACGATGATGACTTCCACAAGATCATCCAGAGCTACCCAGGTGGCGAAAACGTGCACCGCTGCTGGCAATGCGGTTCCTGCACCAATTCCTGCACGATGTATGCGCAAAACACGGACTTCAATCCGCGCTACTGGATCTACCTCACGAACCTTGGCCTGAAAAACGAAATCCTCAAGGACAAGGAAATCATCTGGACCTGTGTCTCGTGCAATAAATGCACCAATATCTGCCCCAAGGACGTACGCCCCGAGGGCGTGATGAAGGCGCTTGCCCACTGGATGGAAGAGGAAGGTTTTACCGAAAAGACACGGTCTACGATTTTTGACGAGGAGTTCACCGAACAGATTCTCGACCATGGCAGAATCGAAGACGCGCATGTCCTGCTCAATTTCCTGAGGAAGACCAAGCAGTCGTATTTCCAGGACTGGCTCATCGAAGCCGTCAAGCGGCTAATGAAGCACATGCCGGTTACATTTCTTGCCATGCTCGGACTGCATTTTGTGTTCACGCCCAAGACAAAGTCCTGGGGACGCACCGGGCAGGTGCTGAAGGACTACATTCGTGAACAGAAAGAAGCCGCGCACGCGCATGTTAAGGAGGTCGCGCATGTCTAAGGTTGCTTACTATCCTGGCTGCGCACTCGAGGGCACCGGCGGCCCGTACGACAAGTCCACACGCGCGCTCGTCAAGGAACTCGGCCTTCACATGGACACACTGGTCGACTGGAATTGCTGTGGCGCGATGGAAGCAAAGAACGTTCATCCGATGCTGCAAACTTACATGTCGGCACGCAATCTCGCCATCGCAACGGAGAAGATGGGTTACGACACCGTCATGGCTCCGTGCAATGGCTGCTATCACAACCTGAAGAAGGCAGAATACGAGCTTGCCACCTCGCAAGAATCGCTGAAGACAGTGCAGGATCTTGCCAGAAAATCCGATGATCCCGTCTATCATGGAGACGTCCGCACGCTGCACCTGCTGGAATGGCTGATGGAGGAGCTGGGTCCGGAGGGCATCAAGCAGAAGATCAAGAAGAACCTTAACGGCATCAAGATCGCAAACTACTACGGTTGCATGTACACCCGTCCGCGCCAGATTTTTCCGGAGAAGGATCAGGGGCCGGGTTCGGAGTCGAGCTACAAGCCGCATTTCATGGACGATCTGCTGGCCGCCGCGGGCGCGGTCAATGTCGACTTTCCTCTCAAGACCGCCTGCTGCGGCGGCGCGCATACACTATCGGATGCTGATACCTCGACGCAGCTCGTGCTCAACCTGCTGCAGGCGGCGGAAGATTCCGGTGCCGAGGTCATCGCGACTGAATGTCCGACCTGTCACTCGGGTCTGGAGATGCACCAGGTACGGGCGGAGAAGGAATTCGCAATCAAGACCAACGTCAAAATCATTTATTTCACGCAACTGCTCGGACTGGCGCTCGGACTGTCGCCGCGGAAGATGGGGATTCACGAGAACATCAGCGACTCCATCGATTTCCTGAAAGAAAAGGGTGTTGCCTGAAGCACCAAGCCAAGCAGTCACGCAGGCCTGACTTTTTACGCACTGGCGTGGCAGCAATAAGTAATAATGGAGGGGTGGATGTCTAGTTGCCGCCGGCGACTTCCAGTTACAGAGCCGATCGCGGTGCCGCCTGCGGCACCCGTTTCCGGACAATGCTGACGCCATGGAGTTTCAAGGTTGCGAATTCCGCCCCGAACTGCATTACGATAAGGAATATCAGATCTGGGTACGGCGCGAAGCGGATGGCACGCTTACCATAGGCATGACCGATATTTCCCAGACCATAGCCGGGCGGATACTTCACGTACGGGTGCGTCGCCCGGGCACGGTGCGGCCTGCTGGAAAGCCGGTTGCGACCATCGAAAGCGGAAAATGGGCGGGGCCGATTCCGAATCTCTTCGACTGCGTGATCGAGGCGGGTAATGCGAAGGTGCTCGAGGATCCCGCGCTGCTCAATATCGAACCCTATGAGGCCTGGGTGGCCCGGGTGAGACCCAATGATGGTGTGGATCGAGCTTTGGGCATGCTGGTGAGTGGAAAGCACGCGGCCGAAGGCTACGCGGAACGCTGCCGCAGGGAAGACATCCACTGCAAGCGCAGTGCGAGGTGACAGGAATGCAGCCAGAGACGCAGAACGCGGACAACAATCACTACCTGGATCATGGGGAAAAGTCCGTCGTCATCATAATGACCAGCGGACCCAGTACACCGCAGCGTTGCGCCACACCTTTTTACCTGGGAGCGCTACTGTCTTCCATGGACGCCGACGTGAAGATCTTTTTCACCATGGAAGGCGTCAATCTCCTGAAGAAAGGAGTAGCGGAAAATCTCACGGCCATGCCGGGCGGCAAGCGCATCATCGAATTCATGCGCGACGCCAAAGCCGCCGGAGTTAAAATGCATCTATGCGCGCCCGCCCTTCCGGGATACGAAATTGATCCCAAAGGCGGTCTCATCGACGAAGTCGATGAGTTGTCCAGTGGCGGTGCGCTAGCCGACCTCATTCTCTCGTCCGACAAGGTATTGTTTTTTTGAGGCTCTCGCGACGGGGTTGATCCGGCTGCGGGTTTCGAGGTAAATAACGGATTAGTTGGACCATTTAACTTTTCAGTGCGGGAGGAATGACAATGGGTGCAGTACGCGGGTGCAACATTCCTGAGGAATTATCGTACAACGTCGAAAACAATGCCTGGGCGCGCAAGGAAAATGACGGCACGATTACAGTCGGTGTAACGTCCTACGCCTGTTCTCTGGCCGGTGAAATTGTGTCCTACACACCGAAAAAAGTCGGTAAATCGATCGAAAAAGACAAGTCCTGCGCCACCGTCGAGTCGGGCAAATGGGTGGGGCCGGTAAAGTCCCCGGTGGCGGGAGAGGTGATTGCGGTGAACGATGGTGTTGCTGCCAAACCGGGACTTATTAATAAGGATCCGTACGGCGAAGGCTGGATTGTGCGGCTCAAGCCCAGCAACTGGAGCGGTGACTCGGCGTCCCTCCAGACCGGTGCAGGCGCTCTCAGTGCTTTCGAAAGCAAGATGCAGGCCGACGGTTTCAAGGGCTGCTGACGGCAGTCGCAGCGCCAACCGAACTCCGCCGATCCAGGAGTAAAGGGCAATGAAGGACTGGCTGGATATTGTTGCGCAGGTGGAGGCCATGGAGGACCTTCCTCTCGATAGCGGACTAGTGGCCGAGCTGCATGGGCACTGGACCAGGCTCGACACGATTACGCGTGGCCATATCAACTTCTACACGCCCACTTTCAAATCCTTTCAGACCTCCGAAATATCGGGTTGCGGCAAGAATGCCTGGCCGGCGGTGTCAATCACCGGAGGCGACTGCAAACTGCAGTGCGATCATTGCAAGGCGAAGATCCTGGAGCCCATGATTGCTGCGCGCACGCCGGAAGCGTTGTGGCGCGTGGTCAATGAGATTGTGGCCGATGGCGCCGGTGGCATGCTGCTGACCGGCGGTTCCAATCACCGCAATGAGGTCGAATACGGGGCATACTACCCAACCATTCGCCGCATCAAGGACAGTTTTCCGCAATTCAAGATTGCTCTGCATACCGCGCTGGTCGATGCGGATGTCGCGCGGCGCATGGCCGATGCCGGAATCGATGCCGCAATGATGGACGTAATCGGTGCGCAGGAGACAATCACGCAGGTCTATCACCTGCGCCGCAAGGTGGATGATTTCGAGCGCACCCTCGAGGCGCTGGTCGCGACACCGATGAAGGTCGTACCGCACATCGTCATCGGACTGCACTACGGGAAGCTGCTGGGAGAATGGAACGCGCTGGAAATAATCCGCCGCCATCGTCCGGATGCGGTCGTGCTGGTTGTGGTCATGCCATTTTACGCAACAGAGCGGCGCCCTTATGCCACACCGGATCCAACTGAGGTAGGGCGATTCTTCATGAAAGCGCGCGAGGTTCTGCTGGACATTCCACTGTTGCTGGGCTGCGCGCGTCCAAGCGGGCAAACCAAGATGCTAATTGATGCCTACGCCGTGATGGCAGGAATCAACGGTATGGCGCACCCATCCGATGGCATGGTGGAGCTCGCGGCGCGCCTGGAACGCAAGGTGCGCGTCACACCGGCCTGCTGTTCGATTGCCGTTGGCGACGAAGTGATGGCCACGACCGATGCCGGCGACGGACTGGAGCTTGACCTCGATGCGATCATCGCGCACGAGCGTGAACGTCAGCGCGGCAATGCGCGTGCCGGCACCTTCACCAATATCAAGGTTGTCGGCGCTGAAGCCAAAGGCGGCGGTTGCCACAATGCGCCCAAGCGGCCTCTGGTGGCGGACACATGAGTGCCGACCGGGCGTGCTGGCGCGTTATCGACTTCGGCCCGCGTTCCGCAGCTGAATATGTGGCAACCAACCGCGCGCTGCTTGAGGCACGTCAGCAGGGAATTTCCCCCAACACGCTGTCCTTTCTGAGTTTCAGCGAACCGGCGGCGCTCGTCGGTTTTCATCAAAGCGTTGATCAGGAACTGCGGCGTGATTACTGCGAAACCAATGGAATAACCATCCAGCGGCGCGTAAGCGGCGGGGGCGCGTTGTACGTTGACAGTACGGTGCTGGGCTGGGAGCTTTATCTCGATCGCAAGACAGTGGGTTCGCACGACATGCTGGAAATTGCACGTCGCATTTGTGAGACCGCTGCGCGTGGCATATGTGAACTTGGCGTCGATGCGCGCTTTCGTCCGCGCAACGACATCGAGGTGGGTGGCCGCAAGATAGCCGGCACCGGCGGCATCTACGACGGCGATGTATTTCTCTACCATGGCTCGCTGCTCGTGGATTTCGATATCGAGCGCATGTTGCGCGTGCTCAAGATTCCGGCGGAAAAACTCAAGGATAAGGCGATCGCCTCGGCGCGTGAGCGCGTTGCTAATCTGAAAGAACTGTTGGGTGAGGTCCCGCCGACAGAGCATGTGATCGATGTCATGACGCGGGCTTTCGCCAGCGAGTTCGGCGTCGCTTTCGAGCGTGCCGCAGGCATGAATGCCGACGAGGAACGTCTCTTCCGTATTGCGCTGGCGGAGGTGGACTCACCGGAGTGGGTGGAGCAGGTCAGCCGCCCGATGTCGGAATCGCGCACAGTGGAGGGTATGCACCGCTCGGCTGGAGGATTGATGCGCGCAGCGCTGGCCGTCGATCTATCCAAGGAGCGCATCAAGCAGGTTTGGTTTACGGGCGATTTTTTCGTCAATCCGCGACGTATGGTCGCAGATCTTGAGGCAGCACTGCGCGACTCGCCCCTGCACGAGTATCGCGCAACCGTAGGCGCGTTCTTTGACCGCTACCCGGTGGAAATGCTGCTGTTGCGGCGCGAAGACTTCGCGGCGGCGGTGGAAGCGGCGATCAACTCTCTTGCCGCTGCAGAAAGTGCCGAACGCTCCGATGACGCGGCTGCATCCTGAATCATGAGCCAGACTCTTTCAAAGTCTTGCGCGGTGGATGTGCTTGTAGTGGGGCTTGGACCTGGGGGCGGCGCGGCCGCAAAGCACGCAGCTGCCGGTGGTGCCGGCGTTTTGGCGATCGATCGCAAGCAACGCATCGGGGAGCCGGTGCAGTGCGCGGAATTCATTCCCATGCCTCTGGGGCGCTACGCCCAGGATGACGGTGTGCTGCTACAACAGATACAAGGAATGAGGAGTTTCCTTCCGTCCGGTGCGGTGCAGCAGTCGGATTTTCCGGGCCTGATGGTGGATCGTGCGCAGTTTGATCGCGCCTTGGCCGAGCGGGCGCGAGAAGCCGGGGCGGAAATCGCAACCGCAACCCGAATCGTTGCGCTTGATGTGCGCGCGCAACTAGCTACGCTCGAGCGGCCCGACCGCGGCCGGGTGGAAGTGCGTTACCAGATTCTAATAGCCGCTGATGGTCCGCATTCCCCTGTCGCGCACCTGGCGCGATTGCCGGCGTTGCCTATCGTGCACACCCGGCAGTACACGGTGAATCTGAGTCAGCCTTATGCAGACACGGATATTTGGCTTTCGGATGAGTTTCCAGGGGGCTACGCCTGGCTCTTTCCAAAAGGCTGTCTTGCCAACCTCGGCGTCGGTGCCGATCGCCGGTTCGAAAGCGATCTGAAAGCACCGCTCGATCGTTTGCACAGCGAGCTGGTAGCTAGGGGGCTGGTAGGGGGAGAGGTGCTTTATCGTACTGGAGGCGCCATTCCAGTCGGAGGTATGCGGCCCAACCTGGTTTTCGGAAACGTTTTGTTCGTCGGCGATGCCGCAGGCCTAACACATCCGATTACCGGGGGTGGAATTGCTGCAGCAGTGGCATCAGGCGAAAGCGCAGGTCGCCATGCAGCGCAATTCGTGCGCAGCGGTCGCAGTTCCGGGCTTGCTGGATACGACGAGGACATGCGTGATCAGTTCGAGGCCACGCTGCAGCGCGCCCTGGCACGGCGGCGCGATCTTGAAAATCTTTGGCACACGCCGCGCGCCAGTGATGATATGAACATGCGTCGGGGATGGATTGCCTTTCAAGAGTATTTCGCCAATTAGATGTTGTTGCGGCGCAGTGTTGGCGCCGGAAGAAAGTCTACGAAACGGGAGTGCAAGGAGACCAAGATGAGTGTTCAGCCAGAAGGCGTTGCGCCGGTCACATTCTACCGTCCAAATTATCATGTCAAGACACCGCACATGCGCTCGCCGGAATATGTTCAGATGTCGACCGCAGCGGCTATTACGCTTGGACTGATTCCCGGGAACATGCACCGCACGGGTTGCACCCATTGCCTGAATCTTCTGGTGACCTACCCGGAAGGCTGCCGCGCAAACTGTGCCTACTGCGGGCTAGCGCGCCATCGCGAAGAGGCGCGCGACTACGCCGATCGCAACTTCATTCGTGTCGACTGGCCAGCGGTGAGCTATGACGAAGTGATCGAGCGCGTCAAGGCGAACTCCGACAAGGGGCAGTTTGAACGCATGTGCATTTCGATGATCACGCATCCGGATTCCGATGGTGACACGCGCGTGCTGCTCGAGCGCTGGGCGCGTGAGGTGCCGCATATCCCGGTGTCGATCCTGTCGAATCCGACGACCATGGAGAAGCAGGACCTGATCGAACTGCGCGATCTCGGTGCCGACATATTCACCGTAGCGCTCGATGCCGTGACGCCGGAAATTTTCGATCGCACGCGCGGTAAGGGCGTGGACAGTCCACACAAATGGGCAAAGTACTGGCAGGCAATTGAATGGGCTGCCGAAGTGTTCGGGGCGGAAAAGTTCGGCGCACATCTGATTTGTGGCATGGGCGAAACCGAAAAGGAGATTCTTGACGTGGCACAGCGCATCACCGATCTCGGCGGGCACAACCACATGTTTGCCTTCTTTCCCGAACGCGGCTCGCTCATGGAAGACTGGGAAGCAGCGCCACGCGACCAGTGGCGTCGTGTGCAGCTCGGGCGCTTCATCATCGATTACGCCGGCGGCCACATTTCACAGATGCGTTTTGATGGCGAGGGGCGGGTGACTGATTTCGGCTTGCCGGAAGCGGAGCTCGCCGAACTGATCGAGTCAGGAAAGCCTTTTCAGACCTCCGGCTGTCCTGGAAAAAGCGACGAAGAGGTTTCCGCCTGTAATCGCCCTTACGGTGACTCCAGTCCTTCTGACATCCGCTCGTTTCCATTCGCACTCAATCGGCAGGATGTGGCGATCGTGAAACGGCAGATGGATGGGGAAGACATCGGTACGTTTTAGTACTGCTCTCTCGCGCGCACCGGGTAATCGCGCCAAGTTACCTTGCTGAACTGGCAAGATCACCATTTCCTGGCGCGCCATTCGAAGAATTCATCGCGTCGGAAATTGTCAAGGCGCAGGTCAATGCCGGAAGTAGACGGAAGCTTTACCGCTTTCGTGATGACCGGGGACTGGAAGTGGATTTTGTGGTCCCGGGACGCGGTGCTTGAACTTATCGAGTGCCAGGTTGCGTGTATAGTGCAGCCGTCTACGGCCGCATCACTCCAGTGATTCCTTGATGCGGCAGAAGACAGGCGCCGAAAATTAACTGACACGGAAATGTTTTGCGTCGACCAGGCACCCGGATTGAAGCCAGCGATTGAAGGGATCACTCGGCTAGTCGGTCACTTGTTTGGCGAGATCTCCTGGAAACGCGTCGAAGCGTGTTGCCACGATTCTGGCGCCAAGGATGAAGCAGGGCACAGGTTCACCGGATTTCATGTGCGGGTGCTTGCGCTTCGGCCATGCTGCTCGATAGTCGTCCGAGCTAATCGGGACTTGTTCGGGCACCCGCGTCGGAATGGTGCGATCCAGCAGCAGGCGCTTCTGTCGCCCGCCGCCACTTGCCGGCAGCGCAATGGGCATTGTCCTGTATCGCGGTCAACCGGTTGGCGCGGTTCGAGTGGAATATGGTGCGCACCTGAAACACATCTCAATCAGGTCAGCGGATATTGGGGTCCAATGACAAGGATGTGGTTGCCGTCCAGACGCGCACTCGGATCTGGTTAATCGACCCGTATTATGTTCGGTAAGCAACCCGGGCTTTGGCAGCAAATGCCAGATGTGGGTGGCGTACTTTGAGCTGGTATTGCCACTGGAGCAGGGCGTGTTTCATCCAAAGAAGATCGCCGTTTGTGAGGTTCCAATTCTCGAGTTTGCCGTCATGTCGCACCTTCCTTGACATTTCCCGACCGCGAAGAGTAGTGTGCCCAAAGGATGAGGAGCGGTCGCGGGACCAGTGTCACCAAACACAAGAAGATTTGGCCCACGATCAGGAACTGGAACACGGCAAGATCGATCCAGAACGGTCGCCGGTTTTCCGGAAGAAAGGAAAGTCTTTGTAAGGAGGGCCCTGGCATGTGCGCGCAGGTTGTGGCAAGGAGCGCAGTTCTTCAGGATGTTCATCTGTTTTTTCCGTTCACGATCACAGGAAGTTGTTACGGCGCGCTCACATTAGGGAGCACAAAGGCGTGCTTTGCACGTCGAGTCACGATTCTGTCGTGCCGCCATTGGGCTGGTGCTTGTGCGTCAGGTAGTACCAGCCGCGACGCGAATGACATGAGCCAAGGCCCCTTGGCAACGAAAATCAAACCGTCCGCCAGTTTTCGTGCTCTTCTCCGGTCTCAATGCAGTGCACTACACCGCGGGTCTTGCGCCCGTTCCGGTAATTTACACCATATCAATGATACAACTCCCGCGCTTCTGGCGAGGGTGTATGAAGATGGGGCTACAGAGTTCAGTCACACATGAAACGAAGACCCCTATACGCGGACGCGTTTCAAGACCTTCGTTTCAACCGCCTGCGCGGTTGTCCGATGTGCATTTTCGCTCCGTCGTTCCCGCAGCGCAATCCGCTTATTGACTGTAATCCGTTTTGATGCATTTTTTGCAATTTATTATTGGGATTATCTTATTCTGCAAGAAGAACGAGTTAAGAGGTGTCAGAGGATGACGTCCGCTAGCAAAAGGAAATTCTTAATGATTCCTTTTTTTGGGAGAGGGAGCGTATGGATAACAAGAATATTCATAGATTACTGCGCTTCGTCCGAATCGGTGTAGTGATCCTTGCTCCGGCATTCACGCCAAACGTTTTCGCGGACTGTGGTCCGTTGATTTTTGACTGGGAAATCAATCAAACAACACCCACCAGCAGTACAGTACCGGTAACTGATCCCATTCCATGGTTAGATCAAGATAGTTTTTGGTACGACGCCAGCCTGCTCAACGTCTATCAAACATACCAGCTGAATGCTGGCAAGTGCGTTGGGGTTTTGGTCCGCGGTGAGGAAGATGGTCCGGCTATTAACTACGTATATCAATATTTGGATTCAGGGGATTATGGATACTTCTGGTCCGACGGCTACATAGCGAAGACAGTTAACGGTACAGCCATCGCTCCCTATTTCAATCAAACCGAAGCGGACAGCGTGCTGGCGCAGTATCCGAAAAACGACTCTGGCGCCGTTGCCAGTACTGCCAATTGGCTAAAAGCGAATATTGGTCGGCTGGATTACGTCTTCATGGATTTCGAGTTCGACGATCACTTGTTCAACGGTGAATTACCGCAGGACGCCGATGTCCAGAGCGTTGCGCAGCAGATTCGTGCAGTTTTTCCAAACGCCATGATCGGCAATTACGGAGACTTCCCCGGCACCCAGGATCTCAGTGAGTTGTACCCAAGTCGGATAGATCGAACCAATTATTGGGCATTTGACAGTCTGGGAATTCAAAGCGATCGCAACGCAGCTTATCTTAACAGTGGCTTGAATGTTGCTATGCCGTCGCTCTATCCCTATTCCTTCGATATGGTTCACGCCTCTAGCGTCTGGGACAATTTTGAGGGCAGGAACTACGTCTCTCCGAATCAACGAAGTGCATTGTTCTGGGCGCCGCTAGAAAAGCTATCTACTGCCGAACGGGCGCTTCCGGTGGGCAACCAGCTGATTCCGTGGGTTACGGACTTCGTTCAATGGAGTGGTTATAACCTCGATCCTGGCCAGGCTCCCACGATCGACGACAACAAGGCGTCCGTGATGCACTACCGACTGCGCGGAGCCAACGGATATTACGTATTTATTTCTACCATGCCTATGGACACTTACCGCTTAGCGATATACGACGCCTGGACCTCGCTCGATCCATTGTTCAACCGGACCGGAGCACAACGAATCCTGAACCTCGCTACGAACAAAATTGGCGGTATCGAATGGTCGGGAGTTGTCAAAAACAATCGTGTCTGGGCGCTCGTAAGCAACCTTAACACCATCTCGCAAACAGTTGACTGGTCTGCCACGCCCCAATTACCGGCGGAGTCGCCAGTTGTCGCGCCCGATACTCATCTGTTGCTTCAATATCGGACGAGCTATTTGGACAACAATGACATGCAAGAATACGTAACAGGAAACACAATGAATAATCAGGGTGCCAATAGCTGGAGCGGTCCGGATGCCTCTGCATTCATGGCCAGTGCAACATCGGGTGTCGGGAACGTGTCTTCGCAGGTCGTCATTTCTGAAGGGTCACCGCCAGCGGTAGCCTGGTACAGTTCGGCCAACCCCGGTTTCACGTCTACCGATCAGGTCGTTTATTCCGCATGGTTGAACGAAAGCGCGGGCTCAATCGGATTTGCGCCCGTCAACATAGACGGAACCAGCCCGGCTGGCGTGCCTGACGGCGCCCATCAGGGTCCCTGGATTGGCTTTAATGGTTCGGCGTTGGAACTTCACTGCGGAACTGACAATGATGTTATCTACCAAGCCGCCAACTTCTCGCCTTTACCGAACAAATGGTATGAAGTTCAATTAGTGATCGATCAATCCAGTGCCGGTCTTGCGACCGCGTTGGTAAGGGACGCTACAGACGGACAGACCGACTTCACTCGCATCATGTTCCACAATGTGGGGGTAACGGGAGAAGCAGAACGTCTCTGGCAAGTACCGCTGGGGTTGGGAATCAGTAACAATCCTGCCGTCTTCGACGGCTGGCTGATAAGCTCTTCTGCTGCGGGTAACGCATTGGACAATCTCAACACTGGATACTATGTTCCGCGCCTTGACGACAACTTCGAACATTACGTGGTTGGCGTGACCAACAATCTTCAGCCCACGCCAGAAATTCAATGGTACGGGCCTAGCACCAACGGTCCGGCCGAGTGGACAGTTTCCGCTCCCGAGGGGACCGGAGATTCTTCCTCATTGGCGGCTAGCCCCACCCCTGGGGCTCATTCGCCCAAGGCGTGGTGGACAACCGAACGTCCTGACTACTCAAGTCGCGAGGCCGTCGTCTATTCCGCGGAACTTTACGGAACGAGCGGAGTAGGTTTCGAAGCGGTAAATACCACCGGAACCGCGGCAACCCAGCTTACCGCCAATAATCAAACCGGATTCTACGCAAGCATCAATTGGGGAAAACTGCGGTTCCGTGCTTCGCGCGATTACGGAGATGTCTACCAAGCCACCAACTTTACAGCGCAAGCTGGTAAGTGGTATGACATCCAGGTCCAGATAGATCCGACTCAGACTATTGCCGGAAGTCCTCCTGGCGACTATGGCGTTGCGCGTGTCTGGCTAAAAGATATTACTGACAACACACCGCCGGTCCTTCTCACTTTCGATGATCTGTCCACGACCAACACCGTCGAATCACTCACAGAGCTGCCGATGTTTCTTACGGCGAATCTCAGCAACCCGACATTGTGGAACGGTTGG
This sequence comes from Pseudomonadota bacterium, assembly GCA_021834245.1. GTDB lineage: Bacteria > Pseudomonadota > Gammaproteobacteria > Acidiferrobacterales > UBA6901 > JAJXUF01. The sequence goes on along the minus strand of JAKBDW010000508.1, from coordinate 7,761 downwards.
GAGGTGTACGGTTACAACGGCAAGGTTCAGATCGACGAACTACGTTCATTTTTATTTCCGTACACTGACTTCGAGGCGAACAACCAATATATTGATTTCAATATAACGAATAGCGAATGAGGAGGCCGTCCGCATTGATCCACGGAAAATGACTTTTCACAACGATAGAGGCACCACAACAGCGCATAATTTCATAGCCATACAGCGCGAGCTCTTGCAGCATCGGCGAAATACCAGTGGCGCTTTTGCGGTCCCGCGATCGGCCTTCTAGGAAATGGTGCTTCCGATTCATCTTAATTGTTTGACGGCCTCGTTGCCGGGCTTTAACAGTTCAATTGCTATCCTGTTTTGAAGCCGATCTATATTCTTCACGGATACCAGAACTGCTGTTACGTTGAAACAATTGTATTATCAGTATCCGACGATCTGTGCATTTCTGTGTCAAATAGCTCCGTCCAGTGCATTTCGAAAAACAATGAACAAATCTGACCGAAAGTTTGCCCTAGGAGGATTCATATGAATATTGATTTCTATCGTAACAAAAATTGGCTAGGCACTATTTTTTGCCTGCTTGCCTTGATGTTCATTGCGAACGCCGCGGTAGCCGGCGACATATATCCCGAGGACTTTCCCAAATGCAATCCCTCGTCGGGAGACGACACTGCCTGTTGGCAGGACGCCGTTAACGCCGCGACGAGCCCTTCGCCGCCATACTATTTTGGAACTGTCGCTGGTTCGGCCGGGAAAGTGTATACGATAAAGAACACAGTTAAGATCTGTAATGTCACCGGCGGCATGATCGATGGTCATGGCGCCGTGCTACAGTGGGCAGGACCATTGGGTGTGCCAATGTTCCTGGTCATTAACGCTACTCAATTGAAAATCGCCAATCTGACTATTGTTTCCAATCCAACCGCTCCTCTCTATTCGGCGTTTGAGTTCACCAGCGCGCGCGTAGGCAATGATACTTGTGTAGGCACGACTGCTATTCCATCGTCAAAGGATTCGATCGATCATGTGATCGTTGATGGAACCAGTACTAATGGATTGACGTACGGAGTGCGTTTCAGCAACAGATTTCACGATGACGCCAATAACGACATGTCGACGATCATGAACAGCACCTTCTACAACGTCATGGCGGCCGCAGTGTCGGTCGAGCATTCTCAATCCCAAGAGCACCAGCTGATTGATGTAAACGGTTATGGAGCGGCTGGCAATAACGGCTGTTTTGTGAGTGCCACAACGGGCTTTATTTCGACTACTGGCGGATTTGAAGCGAACTGGGGAAAGGCGGACTTCTGCCTGGATGGAGCCTATGGACCATTCAACATCATCGGCGTGAACAGTGAGGGAAGCAACCGCTTGTTGCTGGCTGGTAATCCAGGCGACGCAACGGGGTTTCCGGTCACGGTCAACATCTTGGGGGGTCGCTTTGCTGTCAACGGGCTAAACTCCGACGGATCTTTGATCAGTTTCAACCGCTTGGGCCCGCTGACCGTACGTGGGCTCCGTGTTGATGGCGTGCCGCCGAACGGGGCGCAACCCAATATATCGTTTGAACCAGGACAAATTGAATCATCCACCTCAGGTTCGGCGATCATTGACGGCGTTTCGTTCTATATACCTGCCTCCAATGAGTGGCCCACCTTCATAGTCAAGAGCTTTGCGAGCCTGAACGCGCAGGGAAATCTGTGCGACGACGGAACCAGCATGGTAGCGTGTAAATCACCAGTCAGAAATTGAAATGCGAAAACCTGGGGCCCGGTGCCGGCCAGCAAGCGCCGTGTGAGTGACGGATTGCTTTCGGCATTTTCGGGCCGCCAGCCTAGGGTGACTGAGGGTGGTACCAGACCGCCGTGGGAGTCTTGTTTGGCGCGATTTCGCGCAGAATTGGGATGAGGGGATTTGCGCGGTTGACTGTGGCGATGATTATTCGTAGAGTAAGTTGCGCGTGGCATGCAGTTCCGTGCAAGTGCGAACCGCGTCTTCCCGAAAACATACAACTCCAATGGGACCTCCAATGTCGAATCTCAAGAAAGTGCTTATCGGAGCGCTGATGCTCCTGCCCCTGGTCGTTTCGACGTCAGTAAGTGCTGACGATAATGGCGGCCAAAAGCTTGTCGAACCGGTGACGCTGATTTTCAATTTTCAGGTGAGCGGCCAGTTGACCGGTACTACAAGCGCAGGTTCGCCGATTTACACCGTAGGGGGTCCGGGTTATGCGCCGCCTGCGATCTACCCCGATGGCCAGGTGTCAGACGACATCGATCCCGGCCGCAAGGGGGTTGAGCTCGCCAATGCGCAGATCACCTTCACTGGCCAGATGACAGACCCCATTGTGCCGTTCACGTGCTTGCCCGGAAGCTGCACGCTTACATTCCCTGACGGATCGGTACTGCAATCGAACGCCGGCGTGGCGCTCGAGGGTCGCGCCATCAATCTTTGGGGACCGGTCATCAAAAGCCCGAGTTACGACCCCACCAAGGGAATCATTCCCATCCGCATTCTGGGTTGCGGCGGATTGAAGGAAGTTGCCGGCAAGGGACGGTGGGCGGGCATGGTCGGTTCCATCTGCTTTAACGGCACGCTCAATTTCAACGAGTCGAATCCGACGAGCTTGACCGGTTCCTCAAAATGCACAATCACCCTGCATACGCCGGCTAATCCGCAGATGATTCCGTGATCTGAGCCGCGGGCCGGATTGCCGGTCCGGCCCGCGGCTTGCAGTCGAGCCTCTGTTGTAAATTCCTATGCGTTACTTTCGGTAACGCGCGTATCAACCTGGAGTTCTGCCGCGCTCGGCAATGAAACCAGGATTTCCGCAAAAGCGCATATGCAGTTTGCCGCAAGACGTTCGCCGGCAATCACTGCGGGTCGCGGCGACGCAGCGATTACTTGACATGCCATCGGGTTGGGTATGAGATGTCATTGTCAGGATACGATACACCAACCGCACTTGCGGGGCCCGATTCAGCGATGCGCATGCGAACTGCGTTGCGGCTGTGGGTGCCTAGATTCACAGCCGTCTTCACTGTTTTCCTCACACTGACGCTTCTTGTTGCGCCGGCGGTTCGCGCGCAGGAATACGGGGCGGCAGTTCCTTCGAATGTGCAACCCTATTCCGCCGCCGAGCTCGACCAGATGCTCGCGCCCATTGCGCTTTATCCCGACAGCCTGCTTGGACCGATCCTGATTGCCTCGACATATCCACTGGAAGTGGTCGAAGCGCATCGCTGGCTGCAAGACCCCTACAATGCCTCCTTGCGCGGAGACGCGCTTGCGGCGGCGCTTCAGCAGCAGACCTGGGACCCAAGCGTAAAAACGCTGGTAGCCTATCCTCAGATTCTGGAGATGATGGACAACAACCTCGACTGGACCGAGCGTCTGGGCGATGCTTTTTTGGCGCAGCAGGATGATGTCATGGATGCCGTGCAGCGACTGCGCAGCGAAGCGGAAGAAGCCGGAACGCTGGAGTCGAACTCACAGCAGGAAGTGACTACCGTAGCAGGCGCCATCGTGATCGCGCCCGTTAGTCCTGCCATTGTCTACGTGCCTGTCTACAATCCGCTGATCGTTTTCGGAGTGTGGCCGTATCCGGATTATCCGCCTTTCTTTTTCCCCTGGGCCGGCGTGTCGGTGGGTATCAACGTCGGTTTCAGGATATTCGAACCATTCTGGGGCTGGGGGCGCTGGGACTGGCGCCATCACCGGATCGATATCGACAGCGCCCGTTACAACCGGATCAACGTGCATTACCCTCCGGTTCAGTCCGGACCGTGGAAGTTCAATCCGGAGCACAGGCATGACGTTCCCTTTCGCAGTCCGGCAACGCGGGCCCGGTTTCGCGGCGTCGAGGGCGGCCTGTCGCAACGGCAATTTCGCGGCTATGCGCCGCGCGAGCGTACCTATCGCGCGCCTGCCGGTGGACCAACGATCATCCCGGCGCCGCGGGTGATTCAGCCGACCGCGCCGCGTGCACCCATCCCGGCCAGGACGGGGCCACGCGTAACGCAACCTTTTATTCGTTCCCCGTCCGCACCGCGCGCCGCGCCGCGGATGGAGCGGCGCATGCCGCCTGCATTCGAGTCGTATGGTCGGGGCAGGGAGGTGCGCACGCAGGAGCAACGCGGTGCCCGAAGCCGGCAATCCGCTCCCTCCGGTAACGAACGTGGCGCACCACGCGGCAGAGGCTGGAAACAGCAATGAACATGATGCTGAGGATCACTCAGGTGGAGTGGAAGTTGACGGACACCATGAATTCAAGCGCTCGTGCGCAATTGAGATGGCGTCTTTCGGCGGCGGCCTGGATTATGGCCGCATTCATGCTGTGTGGATTTTTCGGGTCAGTTCCTGCTGCGGGCGCCGAACAGGAAACCTTTGCGAATCCGCAGCAGGCGGTGGATTCGCTGGTGACGGCAGTGCGCACGAGCAACAAGCGTGAATTGCTGAGAATCTTAGGTCCGCAAGGAGCAAAGCTCATTTTTTCCGGCGACCGGGTCGCCGACAGGCAGGGCAGGGAGGAATTCGTCTCGGCCTATGATGAAGCACATCAAATCGAACAGAAAGCCGGCGACAAGGCCACGCTGGTCATTGGGAAAGATGCCTGGCCGTTCCCGATTCCGGTCGTGAGACAGAACAGTGTCTGGCGCTTCGATACAGCCGCAGGAGCGCAGGAGATACTCAATCGGCGCATCGGGCGAAATGAGCTCAACGTGATTCAGGTATGCCGGGCCTACGTGGATGCACAGCGCGAATATTTCGCGAAGAAGCGGGAAGGCAACGGAGTGCGCGAGTATGCGCGCCGATTCAAAAGCAGTCCCGGCAAGCATGATGGGCTCTACTGGGCAGTAAAACCGGGAGAAGAGGAAAGTCCGTTTGGCCCGCTCGTCGCGAGTGCTACGGCGGAGGGTTACGGCGGCGTCCACAAGAAGGGCCGGCGCAGCCCGTATCATGGCTACTACTACAGGATTCTCAAGCGACAAGGGAAAAATGCGCCTGGCGGCGCGAAAGACTATATCGTCGACGGCCACATGACCGGCGGCTTTGCCCTGCTGGCTTTTCCTGCGAAGTGGGGCGATTCAGGGATCATGACATTCATCGTGAATCAGGACGGCATTGTGTTCGAGAAGAATCTCGGACCCGATACGGCGCAGATTGCCCCAAAGATTACCGAGTTCAATCCGGACTTGAGCTGGAAGACGCCGTAGCGACGCGAACGTCGGCGGCCGCAATGTTCTGGTTTCAATTCAGTCCGCCGCCAGATCTGCGGGCGAGCACCAGCTGAGTTCCGGGGGGTGGCGTTCGATATGAAACGCCGAGGGGCGTGCGCAGCCGATTGATCAGACAGTCAGAGCGTATTTCTTGATCAGATCGTACATGGTGGGACGGCTGATGCCCAGAAGATCGGCCGCCTGGGCGATTTTCCCGCCAGCATGGCCCAGCGCACGGACAATCGTCTGCCGCTCGATTTGCTCCCGTGCCTCGCGCAGATTGAAGGATGTAGCCTCTCCTGAAGGAGTGTCCAGCTCCAGGTCTTTGGCCTCTATGTGCGCTCCTTCCGCCATGATGGTCGCACGTTTCACGCGGTTTTTGAGCTCCCGCACGTTTCCCGGCCAGCCATAGTTTTCAATCGCAAGCAGGGCATCTTTCGAAAAGCCGCGAAATGAACGCCCCTGTTCCCGGCCAAAATGGTCAAGAAAAGAACGAGCCAGCAACAATGCATCACCGCTGCGTTGGCGCAACGGTGGAATCTGGACGCTGATTTCGCTGATCCGGTAGTACAGGTCTTCTCGAAATGTGCCCGACTGAATCTTGGCCTGCAGATCCTGGTGAGTGGCGCATACCACGCGCACGTCGACTGGAATTTCGCCGCGTCCGCCGATGCGCTCGACCGTGCGTTCCTGCAGAAAGCGCAGCAGCTTGGCTTGCAGCGCCATCGGCAGATCACCGATTTCATCGAGAAACAGTGTTCCACCGCTGGCGTATTCGATTTTTCCGCGGGTCTGTCTGTTGGCCCCCGTAAAGGCGCCTTTTTCGTATCCGAAAAGCTCACTTTCCAGCAGGTTTTCCGGGATCGCGGCGCAGTTGATGGCAACGAAACTTTCTTGCGTGCGGGCGCTTTTGCTGTGGACTGACTGGGCGCAAAGCTCCTTGCCGGTGCCGCTCTCTCCGAGCAGAAGAATGGTGGCATCTGTCCGCGCGACCTTTTCGATGGTGTGGCAGACCTTGAGCATCTCGGCGCTGCAGGCGATCACGCCTTCAATCTGGGAGTCCCTCTGTTGTTCCAAGAGTCGTCGATTCTCGGTTTCGAGTTCATGCATGCGGTAAGCACGATTCACCAGAAAACCAAGTAATTCTGCGTTGATCGGCTTGTTGAAAAAATCGTGCGCCCCCATCCCGACCGCGCGTACTGCGTTCTCTCGGTCGTTGTTGCCGGTGACGACGATGACCTTGGTGTGCGGTGCCACAACAAGGATCTGTTCCAGCGTGGCGAAGCCCTCACTGCTGCCGTTGGGGTCTGGAGGCAGGCCCAGATCCAGGGTAACGACCGCCGGGTGATGACGTTGAATCTGCTCCAAGGCACGGTTGCGATCACCCATCGTCAGTACCTCGTAACCATCGAAGCACCAGCGAAGCTGGTTCTGCAACCCGGGATCGTCTTCAACAACGAGAAGCTTGCGTGCCTGTTCAGCCATGCCGCGATACTAAGAGCTTGCCGAGCGGTATGCAATCGGAATTCCGCTGGATTCCGCAAGCGGCAGATGCAGCCTGAAAGTCGTTCCGTGACCCGGCTGGCTGAAAACATCCACTTCGCCGCCCAGCGAGCGAACGAATTCACGCGTCTCGTAAGTGCCGATGCCCATGCCGGCCGTGCCTTTCGTGGTCTCAAATGGCCGGAACAGACGTTCGCGAATGAATACCTCATCCATGCCGCAGCCTGTGTCTTCCACCTCGACAACCGCATAGCCACGGTGGACGCGCAGGCGAACGGTTATGTGCCCGTCTGCGGGTGTTGCCTCACGCGCATTTTGAATGACGTGCCCGACCACTGCTGCCAGCCGGTCGCGGTTGGCTGCAACACGAACGCCGCGGTCGCTGCATTCAAGGGTCGTTACGGGATTCTGCAGGCTGTGTGCGCCGACTACTTCGCCAAGCAGCTGTGGCAGGTCGACAACATCCGAGCGCTTCTCCCCGGTGTTCTCCTTGTGCAGATTCGCCAGCAAACGGTTCATCTTCGTGACCGAGTTATCCACTGTCTGGATGGTATCTTCCATGAACTGGGGATTGTGCCTGTGTTTTGCGGCGTTGGACACAACGAGCGACAGTTGTGCGATCAGATTTTTGAGATCGTGGACGACGAACGCCGAGAGACGATTGAAAGCTTCGAACTGGCGGGCTTCAGCCAATGCGCGCGATGCCTCGAGCTGTGCCAGATGACTGGCGGCCTGGCGGCCGGCGGTCTTGAGCAGATCGCAATCCTCCCAGTTGAACCCGCGTTGCATCGGCAGAAGGGGGGAGCGGGCCAGCACGACAAAACCAATCAAGCTTTCGTGCAGTATCAGCGGTACGACAAGCCAACCTTTCGACATCGTACGCAGCCAGTCCGGCAGCCTGGGCGCGCCGAGATTGCGATAAGGTTCGGTTGTCTTTTCGTGCTCGTCCAGGTTGATGACCCATTCTTTCGCTTCGAGGAAGCGCACCAGCAGGCCGTCCGCCGGTTCACTTGGTGGCACAGGATCGCACATGTTCCAGCGCGCC
>JAKBDW010000227.1:0-5031 GCA_021834245.1 Pseudomonadota bacterium | reverse complement strand
CTAGGCCAAATCTGTCAACCCCATTTTTCTCAAACAGGCTCGGCCCGAAGCCGAACGTAATTGTCAAACGCGATGCAGGCAGCCCTACCGTTGCGCCGGATTCCTGACTTGGCTGGTTAGGATCAGCCTTAGGGTCAAAATGTGCCGGGCCATTGCTCATCTTTGCCGCCGCTTCAGTCCATGCACGCAACAACTTAATAAGGTCGTCTCGTTTCTCCGATACCATATCAAAAGCAATAAACCTAAAAACCTCAGTTGGTATCGTGCAAATTGTCGGTAACTCAGGCAGGCTGTGGGTTTCATGGCGACCAGAGGAGTCACCCGATGGGTGAGTTGAAATTGAAACGGGCGAAGTCTGAAGAAATGCTTATGTCGTGCGCAGGAGTGCAGACGGCGGGAGGGCGAGTGCAGGTGCGCTGGGAGTCCGAAAGCGCAGCGACCCCGATGGGGCAGTTGGCCTACTTTATCGAGTTTCTGACCCTGACCGGTCTGTGGTCGCGCTGGCAGGAAGACTGCCCGCTGGCCTACACCAGCCCGAACGCCCCGAGCAAGGCGGACGTGCTGGGCACCTGGATGCTGTCGGCGCTGTCCGGGCACAGGCGCTATTCGCACGTCACCGCCATCTGCTGCGACGGCGTCAATCCCGGGTTGCTGGGCATGAACAAGGTCATCAGCGAGGACGCCCTGCGCCGGGCGCTCACGGCCATCCCCGAAGCTGAGGGTGTGAGTTGGCTGGATGGGCACCTGAACGAGAGCGTAGCGCCGCTGCTCGACGCTCCTGGATTCTCGACATCGACACCACCGTCAAGCCGCTCTATGGCAAACAGGAAGGGGCGATGGTTTCCTACAACCCGAAGAAGCCGGGACGCCCCTCGCACAGCTATCACACCTACCTCATGGCCGGTCTGCGTCTGGTCGTCGGGGCCGAAGTCAAGGCGGGCAACGAGCACACGGGCAGTCATAGCCTGCCCGGGCTGCTGAAGATTCTCGATGACCTTCCCACCAACCGAAAGCCGAAGATTTTCGGGGCGATTGCGGCTTTGGATCTGACCCCATCATGGGAGCGCTGGACACCCGGCAGCAACCGTATCTGTTCAAGCTCAAGCTCTCCAAGAACGTCAAGCGCCACATCGAACGCCTGTTCTGGGCGGCGGGTTGGACGGATGCCGGTCAAGGCTGGGAGGGCAAGGATGGTCGTCTGCAACTGACTGGGTGGAAAGCGTCTCGGCGTGTCGTCGTGCTGCGCCGACCGTTGCAGGGCGAGGTACTGATCGCGCAGGAAGACAATGGCCAGCAGCTGCTGGGCTTCATCGAAGCCAACCGCAAGACCGGCAAGCGGATCACCGGCTATGAGTACGCCGTGCTGGTGACCAATCTCGATCACGAAATTCTGTCGCTGGGCCAACTCTACCGGGATCGGGCGGATGCCGAGAACGCCTTCGACGAGTTGAAGAACCAGTGGGGTTGGGGTGGCTTCACCACCCATGATTTGCACCGGTGCCAACTCTCGGCCCGCGCTGTGGCACTGATCTACAACTGGTGGAGTCTGTTCGTCCGTCTGGCGAATCCAGAGGCCCGGCGCGAGGCGATCACCAGTCGGCCGTGGTTGATGTCGTCGGTGGGCCGCAGAACGGAACATGCCGGCCAGACGACGATCACCCTGACCGGTCTGCATGCCCATTTCGGCAAGGCGAAAGAGGCCCTGACGCGTGTCTCTGCCTGGCTTCAGGCTTTGGCATCCCGCGCTGCGGAGCAGTTGAGCGTCACTACTGTCTGGAATATGTGCTGCGACCATCTCAAGCAGATCCTCGCCGGCGTCGGCCCGCCTCAATATCATCGACTCCTCGCAAATCATGCGAATGGAATCGGCTAACTGCGGTTTTTAGGTTCATGCAGGGTATGGGGCGAGCAGCCAATCTTGGGGGCAATGGACTCGACCACCGCCCATGGCGAGGAATACTCGCCTCGGTGTTCCTGCACCATGCGCACCGCGCGTTCGCGTACTTCGGGAGAATATTTGTTCAGTTTGGGTTTGTTCATCATGGCTCCATTCTCTTAGGAAAAGGAGCCTCCTCAAAACCCGGGGCGGTTCAGAGCGCACGACGCGCAGCACCCGGTTGACGTGGGCAGGACAGGTATTCCTGGATGAAGCGAAGCGCGTGCTGTCCGCCGTGGAGCAGGCCAAGGCCAGTGTCAAAGCCGCCGCCACCGGCTATCGCGGCACACTGTGCGTATTCCAGCAAACGATATCTAATTTCTTAACTCTACAAGGCCCATTTTTACTCAGGCATACAGTTAACAATTAAGGTAACTCCCTGTAGAAACAACCTGTTATGAGCAACTACAACTTTGGTTGTATAGACAGCAGCAAGCCGCTAGAACATAGTCTGAAATCTTCAGCACGCAATACTAAAACCAGTGGAAAGTCCGGTCGACACACGTGCTCGCGTAGTGCGTAGGGACAGGAAAAAATTGCCACCATCGAGTAGGCGTGCTGAGTGTCAACACGGCTTGGAGAGACTATATGAGAAGTTGGCAGGAGGATTTGCTTAGCATCGCAGATAATGTTCATTGTGAGAATGTTGCGTTCAAGAAAATTGAATTTGCGGCGCGGTCTCTCGGTTTTGAGCACTGCGCTTATGGATTGCGAATTCCGCTTCCGATTACGAATCCAAAGACGATCACTTTGAACAATTATCCTGTGGAATGGCAAGACCGATATGTCAATGAGAACTATCTGAAAACCGATCCGACCGTCCTGCATGGATGTCGTACCCAAACTCCTCTCATATGGGACGACACTATTTTTGTCTCCGCACGCAATTTATGGGAGGAAGCCCAGTCTTTTGGCCTATGTGTCGGCTGGGCACAGTCGAGTTTAGATGCTGTAGGCATAGGTGGTATGCTGACCCTGTCACGTTCGAGCGAAGTCCTATCCCAGTCAGAACTTACCAGCCAAGAAATCAAATTGCGCTGGCTGGCCATCATCTCGCACCAGTGCTTGTCCCGGGTCTTTATTTCCAAGCTAGTGGAGCAGACTCAGCCGGCCTTGACTGCAAGAGAGATTGAGATTCTGAAGTGGACCGCCGATGGAAAAACCTCTGGCGAGATTTCAGATATCTTGGCAGTGTCTGAAAACACGGTAAACTTTCATATTAAAAATGCGGTAGGGAAGCTACAAACCGCGAACAAAACGGCAGCTGTAGTTCGAGCGGCAATGCTTGGCTTACTAAGCTGAATGGCATGGCCTACTGTTAAACCTTGATCGGGACGCATGACGTAGTGCCTATAAACCGATTTTAGAGGCTATGTTCACAAACCTTGTACCCTTGGAGTTATGCGAATTTCATCGGATGGATTGATCCGTCTGTCTATCGAAGAGTTGCTTTCTACCCCCATATCGCATTTTTCTTCTGGGGTAGACCTAGAAATCTGTCAAAAACTCAGTACTTGCGGCAAAGCGACCTCCATTTCTGGCTATACGGAGTGGGTTAGTAAGCGTACGCCAATCATTTCTATTGGATGGGACTGGTGCGTCCGTTTAACAAGCTCCGGGCCTCTCTGGACAAGAGTTGGCTTGCCTCGCAGCAATGTCATGCTAGTTGATGCAACTGGTGGCGATTCAGACTGGATGAAGAACCTCGAAATACTCGCCACTGTGGTCGACGCGCTCCCGTGGCGAGAGCATTTACCACAAGCCGTGGCTGCGCCCTACGCGCAATCACCTTCAAAATCTACCTACAAAAGTTGGTAGTTACAAAGAACCTAGCACCATAATCTAATCCGCCTCGACTCTATCAAAAGGAGATGAGGTGCGCTTTCTTTCTGGAACACCATCGGATTTGCGGCCGGGTTTAGTGACCGACGTGGCTCACTATCGCCACAAAGTCTTCGTACAGAAACTCGGGTGGCAACTTCAATGCGAAAACGCATTGGAGTATGACCAATTTGACCGTGATGACACGGTATATGTAGTAGCACAGAACGCCGCCGAAGAGATTGTTGGCACAGCGCGTCTTCTTCCAACTACCCGCCCATATTTATTGGGTGAGGTTTTTCCACAGCTTCTGAACGGTCTGCAGCCGCCCGCGTCTGCAGAAATCTGGGAGCTCTCCCGCTTTGCGGCAGTTGACTTCAATGCCCCAGCCACTTCGGCATTAGGACAGTTTTCTTCCCCGGTTGCAGTCGACTTGCTCCGTGCTTCATTGGAATCGGCTTCTGCTCTTGGCGCAAAACAATTGATTACCGTTTCTCCGTTAGGGGTTGAAAGATTATTACGTAGCGCTGGAATTTCGGCGCATCGTGCAGGACCGCCAATGCTCATAGATGGGCATCCAATATTTGCCTGTCGGATTGAGCTCAATTGAATCGCCCCGACTTTTCTAGACACTTCCGAGCTGGTTGAAATACTGATTCTCGAACTCTACCGGAGACAACCTGTTCTTTGCAGAACGCGCTTCTTGCTGTTTGGCACATAAGGTGCGAAGACGTTATTCCAGCGACCGTCTGAAGGTTAGCATTGTTGATTGGGTGAATCCGTTCTTTGCATAAAACCGATGCGCTGAGTGATTGTCTTTGTCTGTTAGTAGCGTGACTCGCTTGGCGCCGCTGTCCTTTGCAAACTCAATGGCGTGATTGATTAGGCCAGAGCCAATGCCAATGCCACGGGCGTTCTGCGAAACAATCATGTCCTCGATGATCGCCACACGCGCACCAAGAACGGTAGATGCCGAGAATAGCAAGTTGACCATTGCCAAAATGCAGGGACCTTCGCGTGCAACAAGGATGGTGCCAAGATCGGGGTTGCCAATGATCATTGACAGCCCATTTTTCTGGGCCTGTGCATTGGGTTTGAACTCAGCCTCTTGAGTGAATAGTACAGAAAGCAACTGGCTTAGTGCTGGAATGTCTGCTTCATTGGCGCATCCGAAAACTGGCATAGTGTTTCCAAAAGAGAGGCCTAACGAATGAAAGGGACTTCCCCGTCCCGAGGTTGCGGCGGAAGCCGCGGTCGGCAACAAGTGCCATGAT
>JAKBDW010000386.1:0-5032 GCA_021834245.1 Pseudomonadota bacterium | reverse complement strand
AAGTTAAGCCGTTAGATTTTGCCCAGACAGAGAGTTTCATGAACAATACATACCGTATAATGAAACGCCACGCAATAGCACTTTTAACTATAAATCGTGTAGCTGTTCAGAACCCTCCCGCACGGCACCCCTGATAAGCCCGATCGCGCTTGCGTAATCGATGTGAGCGGATAGACGAGAGTGCAGCCACCGCGCCGCAGCCTCCACCTGGAGGTCATTGGCGGGGGGTTTTGGTATACCAGTCGTGGGATACCCGGTCGTAACCGGACGCCCTCATATCTCAGACCCTTTGCGCTGGGATATTCCATCAAGTAAATCTTCCATGCTAATGCGAAGTGCCCAGAGTTCGTCCGATCGCTTTACCCATTCTCCGATATTCACACTTCGACCAGACCCATCTTCAACCTCAATAAAGCGGGCGCCCTCTGGAGATGGCGGCCTGTCGAAAACGAAATCCAGGTATTTATCAGTGCCGCTTGGATTTTCAGGTGGCCGCACACCCCCACCACAGAATGGGCATGGGAGCAGATCGGTGGTTTGGGATACAGGGTCAGCCATCATTCAGCACCTCTTTGATATCACGACAAAGCTGGTTATATTCGGTGTCCGGGATTTGCAGAAGATCTTCCAATGCATCGCTGGCTTTGCGGAGAAGATCGCGCAACCGTGCGACATAAACCGCATCTGCGCGCAATTGAGCGATGGCTTCAGATTGCGCCGGATGCGCAAACGGCATGGCCTGAAGAGCGTCCATCGCTCGATTGCGACGATGGTCCGCCGTGGTTTGTGAATTACTCATTGGTCAAATAAACCACAGGCAATTGAGAAGACCACGGCCATGCATTAGCTATGCTAATAGCCGCGACATTCATCGCCGTAACAGCACACAAAAGTATAAACAGTGAAATTCGTAAACGCGTGTTGGTGGTTTTTGCAGTCATACTTTCTGCTTTCCGTCTGTACGGACCCGTAGCATCCGATCAGCGATAAGTCCATGTTTGTCCCTCATGTGGTTACGCGTTGCTTGGTTGGTTACAAATCGACGCTCACACACCGGGCACAATTTTGGAAGCGCCACTAGACCGCCATCCAGCACATAATGATGGGGTGGCGCCGGTGGATTTATCCTATCTAACAGTGCCATTGCTCGCGCTTGTAACGGCTCGGCCGCCGAGCGTTCGTAGGCATCACCCCAACCACAGAAATCAAGGTGGCCGACCAGATCAGAAATCAGATCCGCCATTTCCCGTTTGGAGACACTGGTGGTATTTTCAGACGGCATTTTCTGCATGCTCCACCAACTCTGTGACCGCCAATCCGGCGCGGTTTATCCATGCTAATGCTTCGTCGTATTCCCCGTCAGTCAACGCCCCCTCGGCTGCGCGCATGTGACTTCTGGCAACGGCGACGAGCCTGTGGCGAGGGGTTTTCTGAGCCATGATTTCGGCGGCCATCGCCTCGATCAGATCAGGTGCATGGACATTGCCGCGACCGCGCAGTGCCTCGACGCAGTTTCGCCAATCTGGGAATCGTTGATCAAAGTCAGCCGCTATGTAGCGGTCGCCGTAGCACTCAGGGCACGGTTCCTCGGTGGTTTGGGATGCGGCATTTCGCAGTTTGGTGGCTTTGTCAGACATCAGATTCAGCCTCTCGCTCACGTTCAGCATCCGTCAATGCGCGCCACCCGAGCAGCGGCCAATCCACGGGTTCTTCGGCGTCTAAATCCCACCAGTGCGGGGCCTCGTCCCCGAAGCACGTCCACCACGCGCGAAATTCGATTATCTCGCCGTCTGTAAGTTCCCCTCGCAACATAATCACATCGCTCGCCCGGTGGATTCCGAGTTCTGGGATGGGGCGGCTGATGCTTTTCCATGCTGTGGGTGCAGACTCCATCGAGAGCCAGATCGCGGTTTCAGACTTCTGGTTCGGCATCTGTCATCTCCTTTGCTGCGACCTCGGCATCCGCCTTGGCCTCCATTCTCTCGTGCGCCCTGCGTAGCCTTTTGAGCCACCCGGTTTTGCTCATCCCGGTCAGCTTCATGCACCTGGAAGTGCCGAGTGGTTCCCACGCCAATATTTGCTCATCCGTGTGCTTGGATGTGCGCCCACCCACTCGCCCGCGCGCTTTTGCCGCCTTCAGGCCAGCGATCGTCCGTTCGCGGATTAGGTCCCGCTCCATTTCAGCCACCGCGGCCATGATGGTGACAATCAGCCGCCCCATGACGGTTGTCGTGTCCATTCCGGGCTGGGTGATGACCCGGACACCGGCCCCCTTGTTCGCCAATTCCTCGAAGGTCCCTAGCACTTGTTTGACGGTGCGGCCGAGCCGGTCCAGCTTCCAGATAACGATGACATCGCCAGCCCGAGCGTCGCGCATCATCAAGTCGAACTGCTCGCGATGGACACCGGACCCGGACTTGCGATCGAAATAGATGCGCTCCTCCGGGACGCCCGCTGCCTTGAGCGCGTCGATCTGTAGCTGGGGAGATTGGTCCGCCATTGATACCCGCGCATACCCAATCAGATAGGGCGGTTGGTTGGGGTCAACTATGGGAATTGTGGGCTTACGCGTTTTTTTCTGCATGGGGTAAACTTAGCCATTGACGGGGTAGATAGTCAACCGCTAAGTTTACCCCACAGAGAAGGCCGGCGGAGTGCAGAAATGTGCAGAAACCAAAGGTCAACCTTACGGACGGAGCGGCACATGGATACGAACTTGGGGCAATCCTGCCCACTTTTCTCCTCGGAGGCCGCTATGTTCTCTCGTTCCGCTTCTTTCGTGAAAACCACAGGCGAGTGGGCTGCCCGCGCCAAGCGCCGGGGTGTGGAAGCTGCGGCCAAGGCTTACGCCAAAGAACACATGGTGGCGGTCGTCATGCTCGCCAATGACGACGCAGTTGGATACTTTTACGATGTGGCCAATGACCGTGTCGCGACCAAGATTTTTAGTAACCCGAGTTGGGGAGAGTGAGGCGATGAAAGGCGATCTATACTGTGTCGAAGGCCGTCTTCTGAGGCACGATCCACAATTCGATGACCCTGATTTGCAGACTGATGTCGGCCAATGCCCGGATTGTTCGGGCGACGGGTGCGACGACGAGCCGGTTGCAAAGACGGGTCGAAGCCACCTTTGGCACGTAGGAGCGAAGTGATGATCCATATTCGGACTGACTACAACGAACTAAATTCCGAAGCGGTCTATGTGTGCGGCATAACCACCGCTGAATTGCGCGCTGCTGGCGACAAGGCTTATCACCGAGACGAAAGCATTTCCGACATCGCCTCCGACTGCCCGAAGTGCAACCCACACCCGCGCCAACTCGGCACACCGCTCAGCCAATTGAGCGGCCGGCCGGGCCATCCTGGGTTCGACAAGTTTTGCGAAATCGCCCGGTCTTGGGGATACCCATGAGCAACACATTCCGAACCATCAATCAGCGATCCATACTCTGGACCGACAGGACCGGGATTACCCATCAGTGCAATGGCGCCGACGTGCATCCAGGCGTTCGGTTGATCTGGACTGATTGCGAGCGTGATGTCCCGGCGAACGCCGCAGTTGCATCAACTGGTGAAACGGTTGATTGCCCGCGCTGCATTGCAAAGACGGCGCCAGAATTGCTTGGCGCCCGATAGCGACGAAACGGAGAAATTAAGATGGATGCGTGGATCAAAAGTATAATGAATAAGGTTGATGCGCAGACCCGCCAAGATGCGGAAGAAGCTGGGCAAATGACCCTCGGCCGGTTCATCGTGGCATTAGAGGGTGTTCCGCAAGATGCGTTGATCCGGTTTGATGTCGGCGGTAATCCTGGCGAACCGTTGAGTTACCGTGGCTATTATAGCGACTTGGCGTTTGGCTATGATGGCCCTCCCGCGACTACCGTCGCCGACGTTCTAACCGAAGCCCGTGCGGCCATGGGACGCGGCTTTGAGGGCTATAAGGGCGGCAACTATATCATGCACGAAAACACGCTGGTATGGGTGGCCAGCTACGGCACTAGCAGCGATGGACGGCGCATTCTGGGCGTGAGCCTGTCGGGCGGTCACGTCATCGTTCTGACCGCGCCGGAAGAATAGAACACCAAACGGAGGACTGAACGTGGCGATCCTGACAACAGAAACACATCCAGACCATGACGTGATCGGCCGTCGCTTTCGCGCATTCGGTGGCGAGTATATTTGCGACAGCTACGACACCGATTGCGGGTTCTGGATGACGCCAGCCAACCCCGATCAGCCTTACCCGTTCGACGTGTCCAATACGCCCAGGAAGGATGAGCGCCGCAATGTGTCCGAGCGCGCGATCGGGCGCACATATCACCGCGTCTGGAACGGCGCTTAAACGGAGATCAGAGAATGCTTCCCGAAGACACGACCATGTATGATGTAGCCCAGTGGCTACGCGCCAAGTTCCCCGATGCTGTTTCTGTTCGGCTGTTTGTCGCGTTGGCAGCGGCCTATGACAAGGAAGACGCATTTCTGCGCCGCTTGTCCTATCGCAACAGCCTGCGCCAGCAATCCTAAACGGGGACAAGCAATGTCGATGAACATCTATGGATTGCGTGAAGCCCGGAAGATGATCGCGGACGAGCGTTCCACACTTGCGCGAGATTTCAACCGCTCGACTGATCCATATATTTGCGGGCAGCGCGATATGCTGAAGCGACTGGATGCCGCCATAGTGAATCGCATCAAGGCTTATCAGCCGGTTTCAAACCCCCCCGGCAGCGGTCGCTTAACGGAGATCAGAGATGCGCCGCGCCAACGCCGCCCTACTTACCTTCTACATATCCACTCTCGCGGTAATCGCGTGGTGGGGGACTGGTCCGCACCACATACCGGCAGTCCATTGGACGCCGATAGGCCACTAGGCCGACACCGCCTCCCGCGCCTCCAACCATCCCACCAACAAACTGAACACTAAACGGCTAGACAACAGAACGGCCGTTCTTCTAAACATAGGCGTTTATGCCCCGTCTAGATTCCTGCTTCACTGCGACCGGTTTCACAACGTCCGCGAAGATGTTGT
>JAKBDW010000559.1:0-5036 GCA_021834245.1 Pseudomonadota bacterium | reverse complement strand
AAGCGTTTCTCGCGCGTGTTCTTGGCGATGAGCCAGGCATCGGAAATTTCCCGAAAACGCGCAAGCAGTGGCGCCACACCGGCGGCCGGTATGACCTCGAATTCGCAACCTTCCTTTTCCATTCGGTTAACCAGATTGCGCTTGCCCTTGTTGGTTCCGCCGTCCAGCGAAAACCCGGCCATGTCCACGCGTGCCTCCTCGCCGAGCTTTAGCATTGTGAGGCCGAGATCCAGGTACAGCGGAAGACTGTCCGGCTGCACCTGGTAGAACGCGCTCCAGCCATCATGGTGATCGCTGATTTCGCGGAATCGCCAAACCAGTTCGTCCCACTCCTGACGCGGTCCGACAGGGTCGCCCATGGTGACCCAGGTGCGACCCTGTACGCCGTACATCAGCAAAGCGTTGCCGCGCTCGTTGAACAGGAGATGTTTATCGCCGAGCAGCGCTAAATTGGCAGCGGCGTGGCGCGATTGCCGCACGATCGGTTCAGCGCGCGCAAGGTCGTTCGGGCCCGGCAGCGACGGTTCGGCCGGAGTCGGGCGCATGAGGCGCGTGATTCCGAAGATCAAAGTGACTCCTAGGGCTCCAACTGTCGCACGCAGAAAGCGTGGTGCGTCACCGTTGAATGCGAAACGCCACCACAGTTGTTCGCGGTACTCAACGTGCTTGTAGGAAAACATGCCAAGCCAGACGGATGCTGCCAGCACCAGGGTTATTGCGGCGATCCAGCCGACACTGAAACGCTCGTTAATGAGGGATGCCTGACGATAAAAGTGGCGTCTGCTCGGCAACAGCACCGCCAGCATCACAGCCAGCGTGATCGCCTCCTCGTAGTCAAAACCCTTGAGGAGCGAAACAATGACGCCAACGCTGAGCAGCACCACCGTCAGGTGGTAGGCCGCATCGAGCCGGCGCTGCAAACCACGTGCGAGCAACAGCAGGGCCACGCCCACGATACTGCTCGTGAAATGGGACACTTCGACCAGCGGCAGAGGCACGAATCTGCGTAACCAGGCGAGACGCCAGTGATCAGTCGGGGTGGCGCCGGAGAAAAGCAGGATTGCCCCGCCGACAAACACCGTGAACGCGATGATATGCGGCGTCAGGTTTGGTAACCACTGACCCACTAGCCGGCCAATGCGCTTGAAGCTCTCCTTGCGCTGCGCGAGTTCCAGGCCACCTAACAAAGTTGCGGCCAAGCCGAGCGGCAAGAAGTAATAGATTCCGCGGAACACAAGAAGCGAGCCCAAGACCGATACAGAAGGAATCGCCGGAGTCAGAAATAGCACCATGACTGTCTCGAAGACGCCGATGCCCCCCGGGACTTGACTGGCCATGCCGGCAACCTGTGCGAGCAGATACATACCGAGAAATTCCGGGTAACTGGGCGCGCCGCTTGCAGGTAGTAAAACGTAAAGGACCGCGGTTGCCAGTGACCAATCGGCTACAGCTACCGCTAGCTGTGCCGCCGCCAGCTTTGGTCGCGGCAGCGAAAATTCCCAGCCAAATATCCGCAACGGCGCCTTCTGGAAAATGCTCCAGGCCAGGTAAGTGGCTGCCAGCAGCAAGAGTAATGCGCCCACGACGTGAACCGAATCGAAGGGTAGATGCAGCAGTCCGGGAATGGTCAGCGGTTCGAGCAGGAATACCGCGCCGCCAATGACGAAAAATCCGAGCCATAGCGTGACGCCACAGAAAGCCACGAGTTTGGTAACCTGGATGGCTGACAGCCCCCAGGACGAGTACAGGCGGTAGCGCACCGATCCACCCGAAACCAGGGAAAATCCAAGGTTATGACTGAAGGCATAGCCAATGAATGAGGCCAGGCGGATCTTTGCGAGTTCCAGCGGCTGTTCGATGTAGCGAAACGCCAGCGTGTCGTATCCGGTAAGCACCGCGTAGTTCAGCACGGTGAGCACGAAAGCAAACAAAAGGCGGTGCCAGGGTATGGCGGCAAGGTGATTGGCTACCTCCTGGTACTGGAGGTGTTTTGACGCGTGATGCAGCGCCCACAACGCGACGCCAAACAGCAGGAGGCCGAATAGTGAGCCGACAGTATTGAGAATCGGTTTTTTCATTACAGGCGTCTGCGATTCCGGGACGCGGTACCCTTAGGTATCTGGCGCAAATTTGGCCGTCGGTCGTTTGGGTACGCTTTGCAGGATTCCTTGTCGTTTCCGGCGTGCGCGCTCGACCGCAGCCCGGATTTCGGCTTTTCTCCAGGCCTGTCCGGTATCCCGGCGTTGCGTAGCTGGCGCCGGCAGGGCGAGGCGCCGGATGCGGGCAATACTGCGCTCACGCCAGTTGTCCGCTTCGCGATCGCCGTAGTTGTCCCAAAGCCCATGCGGCACATCGACGGTCGCTATCGGAATCATAGCGATGCAATCAACGGGACACGCGGGCAAGCAGAGTTCACAGCCGCTGCATTCTTGCGCGATGACCGAGTGCATCAAGCGACGCGCCCCGATAATTGCATCGACGGGACATGCATCGATGCATTTGCGGCAACCGATGCACAGATCCTCATCAATGACGGCACGGCCACGCGGCTGTTCGCGGCCGCAAAGCGGATCGAGCGGTTTGAGCGGCCGGTCGAGCAGTACCGCCAGCGATGCAATGGTCGCATGGCCACCCGGCGGGCAGCGGTTTATCTCGGTGTCCGCGCGCTCGATCGCCTGAGCGTAGGCGAGGCAATTTGGGTAGCCACAACGGGTGCACTGAGTCTGGGGCAACCTGGCGTCAATCAGCGCGACAAGCGGCCAGTTGACGCCGCCAGTGGGGATAATGTCAGGCGGAAGCATGGTATTGCAGTATGGCCTTGGGCGTTAAATGACGCAATAATGACATTTTTCCCCGTTATCAGCACGAAAGAGGTTCTTAGGCTATGGAAAGGCGTGGTTTGACGGAAATGATTGTGCGCGATAGCTGGTGGGTAGTGGTGCAAGTTCCGCTCCTTCTGCTGGCGTACTTTCTGCCGGAATGGTTTGGAACCGAACCGGGGACCGACCTCGGAAAGATTGTCAGGCTGGCCGGTGCCGTGCCGCTTGTCTTGGGGGCTGCCATCATTTTCCTCGGAGCGGTGTCCCTTGGCCGCTATCTCACGCCATATCCCCGGCCGTTGGATAACGCGCTTTTGAAAGACAACGGCGTTTACGCCTTGGTGCGGCATCCCATTTATTCCGGGATCATTCTCGCGTCGGCCGGATGGTCGTTAATCTCGCTGAGCTGGCCGGGACTCGCATTCACGGCCCTGCTCGGCCTGTTTTTCGACCGCAAGGCCGCCTACGAGGAATTCTGGCTTGCGCGGAAATTCGCAGCCTATGCGGATTATCAGAAACGCGTCAAAAAACTGATACCTTGGGTCTACTGAAGCAGCTGTGCCGCCGCACACTGAGTACTGAGGTGGCCGGCTGAATTGTGGCGGTTCATTTAATCCGCATACCCGGTTGCGCGCCGCTGTCCGGCGCCAGGATCCAGAGGTCTTTGGCGCCTGGGCCGGCCGCGAGCACCATGCCTTCGGAAACCCCAAACTTCATCTTGCGCGGAGCGAGATTGGCAACCACGACGGTGAGGCGACCTTCCAGGGTCTCCGGCGAGTAGGCAGAGCGGATGCCGGCGAATATGTTGCGCATGCGGCCCTCGTTCAAGTCGACCGTCAGCTGCAGCAGTTTGTCCGCGCCGTCGACGAAGCCCGCCTTAACGATGCGGGCGACGCGCAAGTCCACTTTGGAGAAATCGTCAATTGATATCTCCGGCTTGATGGCCTCGGCGTCCGGACTTGGGGAAGCTGCGCGGTTCGTATCGGTAGTCATATTCAGGCTCTCTTTCGATTCTAACAGCAAGGCGTCAATATTTTTTGCATCAACCCGCGTAGCCAGATACTGATAGGGGCGTATGTGATGCCCGTCTGGCAGCAGACTTTTTGTATCGTCCCAACTGAGCGGCGCTATGGCCAGTATCTGTTCGACGTTTTCTGCGAGTTTCGGCAGCACGGGCTTCAGGTAAATGGTAAGCAGACGAAACAGATTAATGGCCACCGAACAAACGTGCTGCAAATTCGCGGCTGAATCTTCGTGCTTGGCGATTTCCCAGGGTTTGAGTTCGTCGATGTACTGATTGGCCAGGTCCGCCAGGCGCATGACCTCGCGTAGCGCCTTGCCGAACTCGCGGTCCTCGTAACAGTCGGCAATAAATTTCGCTCGGTTCTGGAATTCTTCAAGCAGTGTTTTTGCGTCCGCTCCATTTCCCGGAACGGGACCTGCTGTTGGCTCGGGCGCCAGTCTTAACGCTCCATCGAAACGCTTGACGATGAATCCGGCGCAGCGGCTGGCGATATTGACGTATTTGCCGACAAGATCACTGTTGATGCGCGCCGTGAAATCGTCAAAATTGATGTCGATATCTTCGATCTGGCTGCTCAGCTTGGCCGCGAAGTAATAGCGCAGATATTCGGGATTCAAGTGATTGAGGTAGACGCGTGCGTTGATGAAGGTGCCGCGTGATTTGGACATCTTCTGGCCGTTTACCGTGAGAAAGCCGTGGGCGTAGATAGAAGTGGGCTTGCGAAATCCCGCACCTTCCAGCATCGCGGGCCAGAACAGCGCATGAAAATAGAGTATGTCCTTGCCGATAAAGTGATACAACTCAGCCTTGGAATCCTGCGCCCAGTAATCGTCGAAGCTAATCCCCTTTTTGGTACAAAGGCTGCGGAAACTCGCCATGTAGCCGATTGGGGCATCAAGCCATACGTAAAAGTATTTCCCCGGCGCATTCGGTATTTCGAAACCGAAATAGGGCGCATCGCGCGAAATGTCCCAATCCTGGAGTCCTGCTGCGAACCACTCATCGAGCTTGTTGGCCACCTCCGCCTGGACGTGACGTGTTTGCGTGATATCCGGGAACAGCCAGGCGCGCAGAGTATCCTCGAACCTGCCAAGCTTGAAGAAGTAATGCTTTGATTCCTTTTCCACCGGAGTTGCGCCGGAAATTGCCGAAACCGGGTTTTTCAGTTCGGTCGGAGAGTAGGTAGCGCCGCA
>JAKBDW010000425.1:0-5041 GCA_021834245.1 Pseudomonadota bacterium | reverse complement strand
CGCCTTGATCTCGTCCTGAGACGCGATATGCGCCTTCTTGCAATCCTTGCACAGGCGCTTGGCAAGGCGTTGCGCCAGAATGCCGAGCAGGGCGTCGGCAAAATTGAACGGATCCATGCCCATGTCGAGCAGGCGAATGATCGATTCCGGCGCGCTGTTGGTATGCAGGGTGGCGAACACCAGGTGGCCGGTGAGCGAGGCCTCGATACCGGTGGAGACCGTCTCCTTGTCGCGCATTTCACCCACCATGATCACATCCGGATCGGCGCGCAGGAATGAGCGCATGATGGTGGCAAAATCCAGGCCGGCCTTTTTGTTGACCTGCACCTGCCGCAAGCCTTTCTGCGTGATTTCGACCGGGTCTTCCACGGTCCATATCTTGGTGTCAGGCGTGTTGATGTGTTTCAGGATGGAGTGCAATGTCGTCGTCTTGCCCGAACCGGTCGGCCCGCACACGAAGAACAGTCCATAGGGCTTGCTGATGGTTTTTTTCACCAACTCGAGATTGCGCGCCGAGAAGTTCATATTTTCCAGCGGGATGGGTTCGCCGGAAGCCAGGATACGCATCACCACGTCTTCAACGCCACCCTGCGAGGGAATGGTCGCGACCCGCAATTCGATATCCAGGGGGCCGTATTTCTTGAACTTGATCTTGCCGTCCTGCGGCTTGCGCTTCTCGGAGATGTCGAGGTCGCACATGATCTTGAGGCGCGTGATCATCGCATTGCGATAAGTGGAAGGCACTTCGATGTAGTTCAACAGCGTACCGTCCTTGCGCAGACGTATCCCCGTTTTGGCCTTGCCCGGCTGGGGCTCGATATGGATATCCGAGGCGCCCATTCTGTAGGCATCCATAATGATCTTGTTGACCAGCTTGACCAGTTCGTTATCCGCTGCTGCGCTGACTTCGTCCTGACTGGCGCCCGACTCTTCCTCATCTCCGCCCCCCAACGAAGTCAGCAGATCATCCATGCTGCCCGTATCTTCAAAGCTGCCGGTGATATCGCCCACACCGGAACCGCCGCCATAAAACTGGTCGAGCGTGGCCTTGAATTCGCGCTGCGTGCAGACTTTATAGATCAGCCTGTTTTTGGGAAAAATATTGTTGACCACCCGCGAGGCCTGTATCCGCTCCGGGTCGGTGGTGAGTATGACCACCCCTTCCGGGGTGTCGTCCACCGGCACCCAGTGGCTGCTTTCCACATATTCGCGCTTCAGGTTGCGCAGGAGCTCGGACGGCTTGATCCGGTCCGCCTTGAGCGGCTCATAAGGCACTCCGAAGAAACTGGAGAGCGCCTTGCCCAACGCTTCCGGCTTGACCTGGAACTCATCCAGCAGCACGTCCTCGACATCCACGCCCTTGCGCCGTGCGGTGCGCGTTGCCAGTTCGAACTCTGCCGCAGACATCACGGCATCGGAAACGAGGTAATCGTATTTCGTCTTGACCGTGTTGGCCTGTTGCTGGCGCTGCTTGAGGGCGACCGCCAGGGTCTGTGCCAGTTCGCGTGCGCCCTCTTCCACCATCGACGGAAAAGGTATGCCGGCCTTGTTGTTGATGACCTGCATCACCCCGATCAGGTCCCCACCCTCGACATCGACGATAGGCGCAACCAGCATCTGCTTTGTACGGTAGCCGGTGCGCCGGTCCACGTCCTGAAGAAAGCGCAACGTCGTGCTAAAAGCGGCCAACTCCTGCTCGTCATAGACGTCCTTGAGATTGAGCAGCTTCTTGTGGAATGCCGCGTAGCCGGCAATGCTTTGCTCGGCGATCGGCAGTTTCAGGTCCTTGAAGGAATTCAGACCGGTCTTGACCTTGGAGATCAGCGACGCCTTGTCTTCGCCCACCACGTAGATGGTCAGTCGGTCGGCATTGAACAGGGTGCATATGTCCTTGCTGACGTCCAGCATGATCTCGTCGATGTTGCTGGTGGCGTGTATCTTGTTGGTCACATGATTGAGGTTCCTGGTGAACTCCAACCGCAACCCCATCTCGTTCATATTGCCTTGTACCGGACTGGCCATTCTATTCCTCCTCAACCTTGCGACTGCTATTGTTGCTGTGCCTTGGGCACAGACCACAAACCATTCTCCAATACATACACGTCATATCCCGCCTGGGCCAGAATGAACGCAGCGGCAGCACTGCGTCGGCCGCTCTGGCAATACGCGATATACGTCGTTGCCTTGCTCAGCACCCCGATTGCATTGCGGATGTCATTGAGCGGAACATTGATCGCTCCAGGCAACTTGTCGTACCGGTATTCAGGCGGATGGCGAACATCCAGCCAGATCGCCCCCTGGGCAACCTTATTTCTGGCATCCTCGTAATTGATGCGATGCAACAAGGGTTCCTGCATCAATTTCAGGAAATCCTGCTTCTTCAGGCGCAGCAGCACACCGTTGCTCTTCATCGTCACCGTGGCGTTGCGTTTGGACTCGGAGACCAGCGCCTCCTCCCCAAAGACATCGCCCGCCTTGAGCTCGGCCAAGACCAGATTGGCTCCGCCTACAAGCCGCGTGACCTGGGCGCGTCCGCTTTCGATCAGGTAATAATAATCCCCGTCATCGCCCTCGCGGATGATGACATCCTTGTCCCAGACTGCGATAGCTTCGATGCAGTTGAGCAGCTTACCGATATTGGCCGACGGCAGATGCGCAAACGGACTGTTGCTCAGATTCTCCGCGCTGAACATGCCGGAATTCAGCAGTCTTTTCAGTGCCGATTCCGAGCCTTCCTTCAGCGCCGTCGGCCTCACGTCGTCATGATAGGCGAACTGGTCCCATGTCACCATGCGGTCCAGCAGTTCGTCGTCGACGCGCAACAGCTGCGCGTCGCTCAAGGCAAGCGCCGAGCGGATGGCCGGCTGGCGCTTGCCTATGGGATGACGCGCCCATTCCGAACCCGACCGGATCAGCACCCGATTGTCATCCTCGTACACCACTTCCAGTTCGCCGCGCAACAGGTAGACCGACTGCCCCGTGGGCGGATGGTCCCTGAACGGGTCGCTGCCTTGCGCCACGCTTTCCACATGACAGTAGTCAAGCAGTTCGCGCAGGCGCGCCGGGCTGAACGACGAGATCGGTTCCAGCGCGGCGAGCACTCTGATGTCCAGGATATCCTGCATAATTTTGTCTTCGTCCGATCCTAAAATTCGAATACCTGTCCGTTTTGCAGCATCTTCGGCACAAATTTCTGCACGCACTCGCTGATTTCCTGCATCGTCAGCTCGATCTCGCCGGGCTTCAGGTGAGTGATGTATATCCTGGGATCGAGCTTGAGCTTGCTCAGCTCTTCCGCCAGTAACGAAGGGCAAAGGTGCTTGGAGATGACGGCAAGATCCCTTTCCGCATTCGAAAAGGCCGTTTCGACGATCAGATATTCGAGGTTCGGGATGCGATTGACCGCCTCCCACAAGGCATCGCATGTGGTCGTGTCTCCGCTGAACACCAGGCTCTGCCTGCCGCTGTCGATCCGGAAGGCGACCGCCGGAACCACATGGTTCGCCGGCAGAGGCGTGATCTTGCGACCGCCGACGTCCACAGTCTCGCCCAGCGCGATCCGCTCATAACGCAGGATGGGCTGATGCAGGCTGGGTATTTCACTGAAATCCGGCCAGATCTCCCAATTGAATACATGCTGCTTGAGGATGCTCAATGTCTCCTCGGTCGCATGAATGACCAAAGGCTGGTCACGCATGAATCCCACGCTGTCGATGAGCAGCGGCAGGCAAGCGATGTGATCGAGATGCGAATGAGTCACAAAGACATGGTCGATCACGCTCATTTCGGCCAGGCTCAGATCGCCGACGCCGGTTCCGGCATCGATCAGCACATCGTGATCGAGCAGCATCGAGGTGGTGCGCAAATTGCCCCCGATACCCCCGCTGCATCCCAATATTCTCAGTTTCATCGTCAGCGTTCCCGCTTCACTCATTTCGTATTGAAGACAAACACGCCGTCCCAGTTATCGCCCGGCGGATTGTTGCGATAGTAGGCAACGCGCTCGCCGTACACTTCATACAATTTCTCCCGTGGAGCGATCTTCGACAAGCCATACAGTTGCAGTTCCGCCTTGTCCCATTCCTGCTTGCGATAAAACCTCAACGCCTGCTGGAACAGCCTGATTTCTTCAAGCACGGAGGATTCGACCTCTCCGACCAGGCCGATTGGTTCGTAGATTGCCACCGGTCTGTCTTTTCCTTTGACGCGTACCAGATCAAGTTCGCGATAGACAAATTCCGGGGCCTCTTCCTTGGTCATCTCTCCCACCAGCACACCGACTCCATACTCCTTGGTAATACCTTCCAGACGCGCCGCCAGATTGACCGCATCACCCATCACCGTATAAGCCATGCGCACTTCGGAGCCCATGTTGCCGACGCTTACCCGTCCGGTATTGATGCCGACGCCAATGGCAATCTCCGGCCAGCCGCGTTCCCTGAAATGCGGCTGCAGGCCGCTCAAGGCCCTCTGCATCTCCAGCCCGGCCAGCACGGCATGATAAGCGTGGCGAGTGTCCGGCAACGGCGCCCCCCAGAACGCCATGATACAGTCGCCCATGTATTTATCAATTGTGCCGCGATGGCTGTAGATCACGCGAGAGAGCGGGGTCAGAAACTCATTCATCAACAGCGACAAGTCCCTGGGTTCAAGCCCTTCCGAGATCGTGGTGAAGCCGCGCACATCGGAGAACAGGACAGTCATTTCGCGGCTTTCGCCTTCCATCGAGACGCGCTCCGGATTCCTGCTCATCTCGTCGACCACTTCGCTCGGCACATACTGGCCGAACAAGCCGGTGATCTGGCGCTTGGTACGCTCCGTCGTAAAGTAGCCATAGGTCATGTTCAGCGCGAACAATGCAAAGACCATGATCAGCCCGCCCGCCAAGGGCAGGGCCATGTTGCCATACCCCCACAGCGAGCCGTTGGCGATGACTTCAACCAGCAGCACGCCGGCCGAAAGCAACGTTCCATGGGCCGGACTCAGCAGGGGCAGGAGAATGGCCAATGTGACGCCTGCGATGAGCAACATCAGCACGTTC
>JAKBDW010000154.1:0-5048 GCA_021834245.1 Pseudomonadota bacterium | reverse complement strand
AGATTCACAAGATCTCCGGCCGTATTCACCCATTGACCGCCACCCCATTGCGCCACCAGCGCTTGCTCAGTAAAACGAATGCGCACGTCATCTGGCCATTCGCGACGAACTGATACCTGGTAGACCCAGGGTACCGACTCAGCGCGCGCCTTTACGGCGTCCAAATTCAAAAGCAAGAAGTTGCCGCTGACTACTGGCGCCACCGCGCGAGCGAGATCCTCTTTCCGCACGTGAATGAATGTGCCCTCAAAACTTACGTTGCGCACCGGCAAGGTATCCGGCCGCAAGAGATAGTCGACAGCGAACAGGGTCAAGATAAAAAGAGTCAGTGACGCGACGGCAAGCAACACTCCGCGCAGCGATAAGCCGGCCGTCCAGGACGCAGTTGGATCATTAGTCTCAGCGCGCAACAAGGTGCACCTCGGCACACCACAGCGCAGCGCACCTGCTATGTCCGCATATATTTGTCATGCTCACAAACGCTCTCCAATCACACGCACTTCCGGCTCCAGTTTTACGTTCTGCGCGGCCAGAACTCTCGACTGCACGATTGCAATGAGACGTTCTATTTCGTCCGCAGTGGCATTGCCACGATTAATTATGAAATTTGCATGCAGCTCCGACACACAGGCGTTACCTTCGCACAGCCCCTTGAGGCCAGATGCTTCGATCAGGCGCGCCGCATAATCCCCTGGGGGATTGCGAAACACCGATCCTGCGTTCGGCAGTTGCGTCGGCTGACTGGCGCCGCGTTTCGCCAGCAACGACTTGATCAGGGATTTGCCCTTGGTCGCCTCGCCCGAGACCAGCTCAAAGTGACCGGCGACAAACCATTCGTTCTCCGGACCGCGCACGCTGCGGTAGCCAATTGCGTAATCCTGCGGTGTGCGAGTGCGCAGCTGCCCGTTACGCTCCACAGTTTCGACGGCCGCGACGATTCGCCAGGTCTCGCCCCCGAATGCCCCCGCGTTCATCGCCAGGGCGCCGCCAACAGTCCCCGGAATTCCGGCGAGGAATTCTGCGCCCTGCAGATTCTGCCGCACGCAGAAACGCGCGAGCTTGGCACAGGCAACGCCAGCCTCGGCACGTATGCGACCGGCGCCGATTAAACCCAATTCGTTCAGCCGGCCTGTCGCGCACAGCACCGTTCCGCGCACTCCACCGTCACGCACCAGCAAGTTGCTGCCGAGCCCGATCCAATAGACCGGTTCATTTTCGGGAAGCGTTCGCATAAATCGGATCAGGTCATCGAGATCCGCCGGCTCATAGTAGCGGTCGGCTGGGCCACCTACGCGCCAGCTGGTATGCCGAGACAACGGCTCGCCGAGCCGTAGCGTGCCGCGCAAACCGTTACTTGAAGGCGCCTGAGTCATCATGTGGCGGCCTCCAATGCCTTCGGCAGACTGCCTGCGATCTGGCCGATGTTGCCCGCTCCCAGGGTCAGCAACAGATCCCCTGGCAATAGGATGTCCTTAAGAACATCAGCCAGCGCATCGACTTTTTCCAGAAAGATTGGATTACCGCCGCGCGTGCGTATCGCCCGGCACAAGGCACGTCCGTCGGCTCCAGCAATCGGTGTCTCGCCGGCGGCATAAACCTCTGTTATCACCACCGGCTCGAGTCCGCTAAGCACGTTACAGAAGTCATCGAACAGGTCGCGCGTGCGCGTAAAACGATGTGGCTGAAACGCCACCACCAGCCGACGCTGCGGCCAGCCGGAGCGTGCCGCCGCGATCGTCGCCGCGAGTTCACTTGGATGATGGCCGTAATCATCCACCAGCATCACATCACCACCGCGAAACGGTACGACTCCGTTTATCTGAAAACGCCTGCCAATGCCGGCGAAACCTGCCAAGCCATCAAGAATCGCTTTTTGCGACACATGCAGCTCGTGGGCCACAACTATGGCCGCGAGGGCATTCAGCACGTTGTGCCGACCGGGTTGATTAAGGACGGCGCGTATGCTTCCCGTTATATTCGGCATGGACACCGAAAAGTGCATTTGCATTCCCTGCTGCACGATGTCGCTGGCACGCACATCGGCATCTTCACTGGTACCGTACGTGCGGATGGGCTTATGCACCTTGGGAATAATCTCGCGAACCGCAGGATCATCTATGCACAGCACTGCCAATCCGTAAAACGGAAGGTTATGCAAGAAGTCGATAAATGCCTGTTTGAGGTGCGAGAAGTCTCCCCCATAGGTTCCCATATGATCGGCATCGATGTTGGTTACCACGGCGAGATAGGGCTGCAGATGAAGGAACGAAGCGTCGCTTTCGTCGGCCTCGGCAACCAAATATTCGCCATATCCTAAGCGTGCATTTGCGCCAGCGCTGTTGAGCCGTCCACCGATGACAAAAGTGGGATCCAAACCGCCTTGCGCGAGCAGGCTTGCAACCAGGCTGGTTGTAGTTGTCTTG
This sequence comes from Pseudomonadota bacterium, assembly GCA_021834245.1. Taxonomy (GTDB): domain Bacteria; phylum Pseudomonadota; class Gammaproteobacteria; order Acidiferrobacterales; family UBA6901; genus JAJXUF01. Next base: position 2,625 of record JAKBDW010000154.1, on the reverse strand, counting down.
CCATGGGTGCCTGCAACGGCGATGCCGTGCTGAAGACGCATGAGTTCTCCGAGCATTTCGGCACGCGGTATGACTGGAATCTTGGCAGCATGAGCCGCCACTACTTCGGGGTTTTGCGCACTGACCGCCGATGACACAACGACTACGTCCGCGCCGCGGACAAGTTTGGCGTCGTGGCCGATCTGGACGCTCATTCCGAGATCAATCAGACGCCGCGTGTTTCCACTCTGCTGAGTGTCGGAACCGGAAACCTGAAACTTCAGGTTATGAAGCACTTCGGCGATGCCGCTCATGCCTGCGCCCCCGATGCCCACAAAGTGGATGCGCTTAACCCAGTTACGCATAGGTCGCCTCCACGCACAGCGTCGCAACCGTGTCGCTTGCATCGGGTACCGCGCAGGCGCGCGCATTGCTTGCCATCTTTAGCAGCAATTCGCGGTTTTCGGCAAAGCCGAAAAGCAAATCGGCGATGCGCACGGGGCTGAATTCTTCCTGTGTGACGAGGATAGCGGCGTCGCGTTCGGAGAGAAATCTTGCATTGGCAGTTTGATGATCATCGACGGCATGCGGATAGGGGACAAGAATTGCCGCAATTCCAACAGCCGCGATTTCCGATATGGTCATGGCACCGGCCCGGCAGATAAGCACATCGGCCCAGGCATAGGCCTGCGCCATATCTTCGATGAACGCGGTTACCTGCGCGTGCTCGGTCACTTTGCGGTAGGCACGTTCCGTTCGCTCGCGATCTGCGCGCCCCGTCTGATGCAATATTTCAAGAGAGGTCTGCATCGAGACTCTCCCGACTGCTTCCGGCACGACTTGATTGAATACGCGGGCGCCCTGACTACCCCCGATCACGAGAAGGCGCAATGCCCCCTTTCGGCCGGCCAGTCGTTCTGCAGGCGATGGCAATGCCAGAATATCGCCGCGCACCGGATTACCGACATGACGCGCACCGGGCAAGGTACCGAACGCCTCCGGAAAGCCACACAGCACGGAGTCGGCGATGTACGCAAGCCAGCGATTCGTCAATCCTGCAACGGCGTTTTGTTCGTGGATCAGTAATGGTCTTCGCAGCATGCGTGCCACTATTGCACCAGGCGCGGCCACGAACCCCCCCATTGCGAGTACCGCATCGGGACGGCGGCGGCGCATGATGCGCCACGACTGGAACATGGCAAATGCCAGTCGCAACGGCAGCAACAACCACGATACCCATCCTTTGCGGCGCAATCCGCGTATCCTGATCCACTCCATCTGGAATCCGGCTGCCGGTACGACTCGCGCCTCAAGCCCAGAGCGCGTTCCTACCCACACCACATCCACGTCGCGATTGCGCAATTCCCGGGCGACGGCAAGAGCCGGGTAGACATGGCCCCCGGTGCCGCCTGCGATGATGAGTACCCTCGTCATGCCTTCCCTACCCTATGCTGGCGAGTTTCACGATCAATTAGAAGCAGCAGGCCGGCGGCCATGCAGCTTACGATCATGCTGCTGCCGCCGTAGCTCACAAACGGCAGGGTGAGCCCCTTGGTTGGCAACATGCCCATGTTCACGCCCATATTGATCATTGCCTGGATGCCAATCAGCAGGCCGATACCCTGAGCCAGGCGAGCTGCGTATATCTGACCGCGTTGCTCCGCAATGCGCGAGATTACGAATGCGCGCCATACGACAATTGCAAACAGCGCGATGACTATTACGACACCGATTAATCCGAGCTCCTCGGCAAGGACCGCCAACAGAAAATCGGTGTGCGCAGCTGGCAGGTAAAAAAGTTTCTGGATGCTGCCTCCAAGGCCGACGCCGAACAGCCCGCCACGTCCGAAGGCAATGAGCGCTTGGGTAAGCTGGAACCCTTTGTTGAAGGGATCAGCCCAGGGATCGAGAAAGCCGGTAACGCGCGCCATGCGATACGGCGAATAGACCGTCAACAATATCATTCCGCCGACTCCGGCCCCGACCACCGCCATGAAATGCCAGAAGCGCACACCACCGAGGAAAAGCATGGCAAAGACCGTGACGCATATCACGACGACCGCACCAAGATCAGGCTCCTGCAACAGAAGCATTCCGATCACGGCCATCACGATGCTAACCATCAGGATGCCCTGGGTGAAAAAAAGCAATTCTTCCTGTTTGCGAACCAAATAGCCGGCGACGTAGATGATCATAAAGAGCTTCACCAGCTCCGATGGTTGCAGCTTAAATATCCCAAGATGCAACCAGCGCGAACTACCATTGACGTAGGATCCGATTCCCGGAATGAGCACCACGACCAGAAGGCAGATCCCCAGCAGCAGCAGATAGGGTCCAGCCTTCTCCCAAAGCCTGATCCGCGTTCGCAAGATTACCGCTGCAGCGACGAGACCGAGAGCAATGCTGAACAGATGACGCAGGAGGTAATAATAACTGTCGCCAGCGAGTCGCTCCGCAGTGGGTATGGATGCGGAATAAACCATGACGATTCCGATCGCCAGCAGTATGCCGAGACTACCGAGCAACCACGGATCCTGTCGTGGCTGGCTGTGTCCGGCAATTCGCGCGCTCCGGTTATGTGCAGGAACTGCGCTCACGGCAAACCTCCAGTCGATGGGCGCACAATGCGCATACAATTCATTTTTC
>JAKBDW010000587.1:0-5071 GCA_021834245.1 Pseudomonadota bacterium | reverse complement strand
CCTTTGAGGGAGTCATTCCCAACATGGAGCGGCGCTATCGCGAAACTGATTCGAACACGGTCCGTGAAGAACTCGCCAAATATCTGGGTTCACAACCATGCCTGGATTGTCAGGGAAGCCGGCTGCGCGTTGAGGCGCGCAATGTGTTTATCGCCGATCGTGCGATCCATGAGCTCACGGGCATGCCGATCGCCATGACACTGGCCTTCTTTCGCGACCTGGTGTTGAGCGGGAAACGTCGCGAAATTGCCGACAAGATTGTCAAGGAAATTCACAATCGCCTGGGCTTTCTGGTTGATGTAGGTCTCGACTATCTGACTCTGGCGCGTTCTGCCGAAACGCTTTCGGGAGGCGAAGCACAACGCATTCGCTTGGCATCCCAGATCGGCGCAGGTCTGGTTGGTGTCATGTATGTGCTGGACGAACCGTCCATCGGGCTGCATCAGCGCGACAATGCCAGGCTGCTCGATACCCTGCGCCACCTGCGTGACGCGGGCAACACAGTGATCGTCGTCGAGCATGATGAGGACGCGATCCGCGCCGCGGATTATGTCCTCGACGTGGGCCCGGGCGCGGGGGTGCATGGGGGGCAGATCGTTGCTCAAGGGCAACCTGAGGAAATTGCACGCAATCCGGCTTCCGTTACCGGACGTTATCTGGCGGGGACTGAATATATCGAAGTTCCTCCACTGCGCACACCGAACGATCCCGCGCGCCAGCTGGTGATCCGCGCTGCGACCGGCAACAATTTGAAGGCGGTTGATGCGTCGATTCCTATCGGACTTCTCACTTGCGTGACGGGTGTGTCCGGCTCGGGAAAGTCGACCTTGGTAAATGACACGCTTTTCGCATTGACCGCACGCCACCTTTACGGAAGCAACCTCGAGCCCGCACCGTGCGCGGGCATCGATGGCCTTGATCAATTGGACAAAGTGGTGGATATCGACCAGAGCCCGATCGGGCGGACGCCACGCTCCAATCCCGCGACCTACACCGGACTCTTTTCGCCGCTTCGCGACCTGTACGCCGCCACGCCGGAGGCGCGAGCGCGCGGCTATACCGCGGGTCGCTTTTCATTCAACGTACGCGGCGGGCGTTGCGAAGCTTGTCAGGGCGACGGGCTTATCAAAGTGGAGATGCATTTTCTGCCCGACATCTATGTTCCGTGCGATGTGTGCAAGGGCAAGCGTTATAACCGCGAGACCCTGGAGATTCGCTACAAGGGCAGGACTATCCACGAAGTGTTGAACATGACTGTGGAAGAGGCGGCGGCATTCTTTGATGCTATTCCGGTAATCAAGCGCAAACTTGATACCCTTCTTGACGTTGGCCTGTCGTATATCACGCTTGGCCAGAGCGCAACGACGCTGTCCGGGGGCGAGGCCCAACGCATCAAGTTGTCGCGCGAACTGTCCAAGCGTGATACCGGCCGAACTCTCTACATACTGGACGAGCCAACTACCGGCTTGCATTTTCACGATATCAAGCAGCTGCTGGCGGTGCTTCATCGCCTTCGCGACCACGGCAATACGGTGGTCGTGATCGAGCACAACCTGGATGTCATCAAGACTGCCGACTGGCTGATTGATCTCGGACCGGAGGGTGGTGATGGCGGCGGTCGCATCGTGGCCGTCGGTAGTCCGGAAGCGGTCGCGTCACATCCGGCCTCGCATACCGGAGAATTCCTGAAGCCCGTGCTGGAACGCGCTCGCTCGCAACAGGTTCGGCGCAGAATCGGCTGACTGCAAGCGTAGCCGGGTGCTTGCTGCCTGAGTGTCTTTGGTGTTCTTGCCCTAACGCAACTCCAGCGGATCACCGATGCGCAAACCGAGAAGGTCGGCCGCGCTACCCTGATTTACGGCAATTTCCACGAGTCCGCTCGAATTGCAGTACCAAAAAGCGCACCCATGGGCTACCGCGCTGAAAGTAGCAGCGTAGGCAAGATCTCTGCCATGGACAAGCAGAGCACAACGCTTGTCTGCTCGTTCCGCCAACAGACCCGTCATGGCATTGCCAAACGCATCTATGTAGATTACTTCTGCCAGACAGTCCGGCCACTTTGCTGCCTGTCGCGGCGTCGGCGTTAACAGTCGCGATTCCGGCAATTCCCCCTTGCTGAGTGCTGCCGCGACGGGCGCGAACAGGTCGCGTCCGTGAAACGAAGTCGATAATTGCGGCGGGCGCCACAGAATTTCATGGCACTCGACGCGTGCAGCGCGCTGTTCAACGATCTGGAAGAGCCCGTTGTCCGGTCCGACGTACCAGCGGTCATCGGCGCGCATAGCGACCGCCCGGCGCTCGCTGCCGACGCCTGGGTCAACGACGCACAAAAACACTGTGTCTTTGGGGAATGCTTCGACAAGACTAGGCAGGAGATAGGCTGCAGCGCGAACGGCATGGCGCGATACGTCATGCATCAGGTCGATGACCCGTTCATCCGGTGCGGCCAACGCCAACGCGGCATGCAACTGGCCTACATACGGGCCGTTCCAGCCAAAGTCAGTGAACAGCACTATCATGGGTAAAATACTAACAGAGGTGCTCGTTGCATACAGCGCAAAAACAAAGGGCCGGGATCAACCCGGCCCTCGTGATACTGCGCTTGGCGTCTACTCAGGCAGTGCCGGCGGCTTCCGACGCCTCGGCCTTCTTGCGCGAGCTCGCCTTCTTTTCGCCCTTGACCTTGCCCGCCGCTTTCGCCTTGGTTGGCTTGGATTCCTCGGCTACTTCACCCGCCTCGCCATCTGGACGATCGACAAGCTGCACCAACGCCATTGGCGCGGTATCGCCGGTACGGTATCCAAACTTGAGTATGCGCAAGTATCCGCCCGGCCGGTCTTTGTAGCGCACTCCCAGTACGTCGAACAGCTTGGTGACGGCATCCCGGTCGCGCAGGCGCGAGAAGGCAAGACGGCGGTTTGCGACGCTTGACGTCTTGGCCATAGTGATCAGCGGCTCGGCAACTCGCCGCAGTTCCTTCGCTTTGGGAAGGGTGGTGCGAATCTGCTCATGCCGGATAAGCGACGCAGCCATGTTTTTGAACAAAGCTTCGCGATGGCTGCTGGTGCGGTTCAGCTTGCGACCGCTCTTGTGATGACGCATTTCTTATACCTCTTCCGTCAAGCGGATTCCTTTTCCGGAGATTTGCCCTTGAGCGATGCCGGGGGCCAGTTCTCGAGCTTCATGCCGAGCGAGAGCTGGTGCGTGGCAAGGATATCCTTGATTTCAGTCAGCGACTTTTTGCCCAGGTTCGGCGTCTTTAGCAGCTCGACTTCAGTACGCTGCACCAGATCCCCGATGTAAAAAATGTTCTCCGCCTTGAGGCAGTTCGCGGAACGGACTGTGAGTTCCAAGTCGTCGACCGGACGCAGCAACAGCGGGTTGATATTCGGCTCGGGCGATTCGATCGCCTTGGTCTCCGGGCTCTTGAGGTCCACGAAGATTGAAATCTGGTCCTGCAGGATATTCGCGGCGCGGCGCACCGCTTCCTCAGGGTCGATCGCACCGTTAGTCTCGATATCAAGAATGAGCCTGTCCAGGTCGGTACGCTGCTCGACGCGCGCGTTTTCAACAGTGTAAGAAACGCGCATGACAGGGCTGAATGACGCGTCCAGCTGCATCACGCCGATGCTGCGCCCTTCCTCGGCGGCGCGAGCACTGACCGGCTGGTATCCGCGGCCGCGCAAAACCTTGAGGTCCATTGCGATGGATCCGCTCTTGGTGAGGGTGGCGATCAGATGTCCGGGATTTACTACTTCCACGTCATGGTCGAGGCTGATATCCGCGGCAGTCACCGGACCAGGGCCTTTCTTTGAAAGCCGCAGGGTGGCATCCGGTCGTGTGCCATGCATGCGCAAGGCCAGCGATTTGAGGTTCAAAAGAATCTCAATGACGTCTTCCTGCACACCTTCGAGACTCGAGTATTCATGCAGCACGCCTTCGATCTTGACTTCGGCGATGGCGCAACCCGGCATGGACGACAGGAGAATCCTGCGCAGCGCATTGCCCAGCGTGTAGCCGAACCCACGCTCGAGCGGCTCGAGCGTGATCTTGGCGCGCGTCGGACCCAGCGTTTGCACATCCACCAGTCGCGGTTTGAGAAATTCCGTTGCAGAACTCTGCATTGAGCGTGTCCTCGTTTGATCCAACGCCACTACTTCGAGTAGAGGGCGACAACCAGGTGTTCGTTGATATCTGCCGGGAGTTCATTGCGCTCCGGCACGGTCTTGAAGGTGCCTTTCATTGCCTTCGAATCCACTTCCACCCATTCCGGGAATCCGCGCTGCTCTGCGGCTTCCAAAGCCGCCTTGATGCGCAGCTGACTCTGTGACGACGATACAACTTCGATCACGTCGTTTGCCCGCACCTGATAGGACGGAATATTGGTACGTTTGCTGTTGACCAGGATGGCATTGTGACGAACCAGCTGGCGCGCCTCAGTACGCGAGACGCCGAATCCCATGCGGTACACCACGTTGTCCAGACGGCATTCGAGGAGTGACAGCAGATTTTCACCGGTCGATCCACGGCGGCGATCGGATTCAGCGTAATAGTTGGCAAATTGGCGCTCAAGCACGCCATAGATGCGGCGCAGCTTCTGTTTTTCGCGCAACTGCGCGCCGTAGTCGGAGGCGCGGCCTCGCCGCTGACCGTGCTGGCCAGGCGGATATGCGCGCTTTTCGACTGGGCACTTTTCAGTAAAACACTTTTCGCCCTTGAGGAAGAGCTTGCCTCCCTCGCGTCGACACTGACGGCATTTCGAGTCGGTATAGCGTGCCACTTGTTTCTCCGTATGTACCGCTGATCTCTGGATCTGATCTGTTTAGACGCGACGTCTCTTTGCCGGACGGCACCCGTTGTGCGGGATCGGCGTAACGTCAATGATGTTGCTGATTTCGTAACCAATTACATGTAAGGCACGAACGGCAGAGTCACGGCCCGGCCCCGGTCCTTTGACCTTGATCTCTAGCGCCTTGAGGCCAAATTCCTGGGCTGCGCGGCCTGCCTTGTCGGCAGCAACCTGTGCCGCAAAGGGCGTGCTCTTGCGCGAGCCCTTGAAGCCCGCACCACC
>JAKBDW010000241.1:0-5089 GCA_021834245.1 Pseudomonadota bacterium | reverse complement strand
CGTTGGCGAACCATTCCAGATGGGTACTCTTCCCTGCCCCGTCCACGCCTTCAAAAGTGATGAATTTAGCTGCCCTCATTTTTTTTGCTTAAATGGTTTGATCTGGTATTGGTTGACAGCGTTATTGTGTTCGATCAGCGTACTGGAAAATTGCGAACTGCCGTCGCCGCGCGCTACAAAATACAAGGCATGGCTCGGCGCCGGGTGCAGCGTAGCCTGCAAGGCGGCCAATCCGGGCAAGGCGATCGGAGTGGGAGTCAATCCGTTACGGGTATAGGTATTGTACGGCGTGTCACGCGTCAGGTCGCGTTTGCGCAGATTGCCGTCGAACTTGTCGCCCATTCCATAAATGACCGTCGGGTCGGTCTGCAAACGCATATTTTTTTTCAGGCGGTTGATGAAGACCGAAGCGATCATGGGACGGTCACCGGGCTGGCCAGTCTCCTTTTCCACGATGGATGCCAAAATCAAAGCCTCATAAGGGGTATTGAAAGGCAGGTCGCTGTCGCGTTTTTTCCAATTGTCCTCGAGGTTGCGTTGCATCAGTTGATACGCGCGTTTCAACACGATCAGGTCGCTGCTGCCGGTGGAATAATTGTAGGTGTCGGGGAAGAACAGTCCCTCGGCAGCCGTTTCCGTTGCACCGATCCGCTTGAGTATTTCCGCCTCAGTCAGCGTGGAACTGTCGTGACGCAGCGTGGATTCAGCGTTCAATGTGACGCGCAACTCCTTGAAAGTCGTGCCTTCTATGATGGTCAGCGAACTGTGTTCGAACTGGCCTTTGCTGATCATGTTCAACAGCTGAAGCGGAGTGACTTCATGTTCCAGCTGATAATTTCCGGGCTTGATTTGATTTGCCTTGCGCAGGCCTCTGGCCAGCAAGACGAACAGCCATTCGTTATTTAGTCCGCCGGCTTGCTGAATCTGGTGTGCGGTGCTCTTGAGGCTGCTCCCCTGTTTCAGGGAAAACTCAAAAGGGGTGTGTTCCAGCGGGATCGGGGTGCGCGCATAGTAGGTAAACAGCCCTCCCACGATGACCAGTATGAACAACAGCCACAACAGCAGTTCCTTAATGACGCTCATCATTCAACCATTCCCGTATCTTCCAGGCACTTGGATGCTGTGTACGCCGGTATGCGGCAAGTTCGCAGACCGGCCACAGGCCGAACACACTATTCACCAGAAATATCTCATCTGCAAGCATCAGCTCTTCCATGCGGATATCCGCCACATTGCAGGTCACGCCATGCTGCTTGGCCCAATCCATCACGCGGGTTCTTTGTACACCCGCCACACCGCATCGCGAGAGGTTCGGTGTATACAGAATTTTGCTGCGCAGCATGAACAGGTTGCTTCGCGTTCCACCAATGACATTGCCGGAGATGTCGTTCAGCAGGCCTTCCTGCACATCCTGCCCCTGCCATTCGCTTGCGGCGAGCACGTTTTCCAGGCGATTGAGGTGTTTGATGCCGGCCAGCAATGGCTGATGTCCCAAACGCAGCTTGCAGACATGGAGGCGCACGCCTTGTCTGGCATAGTCCGCAGGATAGGCTGGTATGGGCGTGACACTAACTATACGAGTCGCATCGGATTGGGCTGAAGGCGCGTAGCCCCTGCTTGAAACGCCGCGCGTGATGGTGATCTTGGCAACGCCTTCGCTATGGGTTTTTCCCAACTGTTGCAGTTCGCTGAAAAGCACCAGCGCGGAAGGGCAGGAAATCTTCAGCGCGCTGCAGTCTTGTTGCAGTTTGGCGTACTGGCGTTCCCAGCAGACGGGACGCCCGCCTTGCATGCGCAGGGTGCGGAACACCCCGTCGCCGTAAGACAAACCGCGATCTTCTGCATTGATTGAATTGCCTGGGGTGCCGTTGATCAGCATCACGGCGCGAGATCAGACCTTGCGGAATACCAAGGAGCCGTTGGTTCCGCCGAAGCCGAAATTGTTGTTCACTGCCACATCGATCTTCATCTGGCGTGCCGTATTGGCGCAATAGTCCAGATCGCACTCCGGATCCTGTTCGAAGAGATTGATCGTGGGGGGAGCGATCTGATGATGGATCGCCAGCACACAGAACAGGGACTCGATGCCGCCCGCACCGCCCAGCAAGTGTCCGGTCATCGATTTGGTGGAACTCACTACCAGTTTTTTGGCGTGGTCGCCGAAAGCCAGTTTGATCGCTTCGGTTTCGTTCTTGTCGCCCAGCGGGGTCGAAGTGCCGTGCGCGTTGACATATTGCACCTGATCAGGATTCAAAGCTGCATTGCGCAAGGCATTGATCATGCTGCGTTTTGGTCCATCGGTGCTCGGTGCCGTCATGTGATAGGCATCGGCGCTCATGCCGTAGCCTGTGATCTCCGCGTAGATCCTGGCGCCACGCGCCTTGGCATGCTCGTACTCTTCCAGTACCAGTACGCCTGAGCCCTCGCCCATCACGAAGCCATCGCGATCCTTGTCCCAAGGGCGGCTGGAGGTTGCCGGGTCATCGTTGCGGGTGGACAGTGCTTTGGCGGAAGAGAACCCTCCGACCGCCAGAGGCGAGATGGTCGATTCCGAACCGCCTGCGATCATGACGTCAGCATCGCCGTACTCGATGATGCGTGACGACTCGCCGATGCTGTGCGTACCGGTGGTACAGGCGGTCACCACGGAGAAGTTCGGTCCCTTCAACCCGTACATGATGGACAGGTTTCCGGAGATCATGTTGATGATAGTGCCGGGAATGAAAAACGGCGAAATCTTGCGCGGTCCGCCTGCCAGGAAATCGCTGTGCGTCTCTTCGATCATCGGCAGGCCGCCGATACCGGAACTGATGCAAACGCCGATACGCTCGGCGTTTTGTTCCGTTACCGTCAGGCCGGAGTCCTTGAAAGCCTCCATTCCGGCCACGAGGCCGAAATGAACGAAGCGATCCATGCGCCGGGCATCCTTGGCGGGCAGGTATTGGGTCACATCGAAACCCTTGACCTCACCCGCCACCTGGCAGGCGAACGGGCTAGGATCGAAGCGGGTGATACGCCCGATACCGGATTTGCCAGCCACGATGTTTTGCCATGTTTCGGCAACCCCCATACCGACGGGCGTGATCGCGCCCAATCCGGTCACTACAACTCTGCGCCTAGCCAAACTGGACTCCGCTGCGGAAAGAAACGATTAGATTAAGTAAGACGTGATTACTTGGAGTGTGCGTTGACGTAATCAAGCGCTTGTTGCACGGTGGTGATCTTCTCTGCATCTTCGTCAGGGATTTCAACGCCGAATTCTTCTTCCAAGGCCATAACCAGTTCCACGGTATCCAGAGAGTCGGCACCCAAGTCGTTCACAAAAGAAGACTCGTTCTTGACTTCGGACTCGTTCACACCCAGTTGCTCAGCTACGATTTTCTTGACGCGTTGTTCGTTAGACATCCCTGATTCTCCTACTCTGATTAAAGTTCAAAAAGCGCACGTATTCTACCAAACTTGCGCCAAATTCCAAAACACCACATTACTCCATGTACATCCCGCCGTTCACGTGCAAGGTCACGCCCGTAATATAAGCTGCGCCCGGACTGGCCAGGAATGCGACGGCAGCTGCGATATCTGCAGGCTGACCGAGGCGCTTCAGCGGCACATGCTCAACCAGTTTTGCCCGTTGATCCTCGCCCAACGCATGCGTCATGTCGGTATCGATGAAACCCGGCGCGACGCAGTTCACGGTGATGTTGCGGCTGCCGATCTCCTGCGCCAGGGATTTGGTAAAGCCGACCATGCCGGCCTTGGAGGCCGCGTAGTTGGCTTGGCCAGGGTTGCCCATGCTGCCCACTACCGAGGAAATACTGATGATGCGCCCACCCCTGGCTTTCATCATGGCGCGCAATACGGCACGGCTCAGGCGAAATACGGATTTGAGGTTGGTTGCCAGCACGTCATCCCACTCTTCGTCGGTCATGCGAGCCAGCAGGTTGTCCTTGGTGATGCCGGCGTTGTTCACCAGAATGGAGATTTCGCCGAATTGTTCGCGGATGGCGGCCAATACCTGTTCTGTCTGGGCGACGTCGTTGACGTTCAATGCAAAACCTCTCCCCTTGACGCCTGCTCCGTCCAGATAGGTGCTGATGGCTTGCGCGCCACTTTCGCTGGTGGCGGTACCGATCACGGTCGCGCCCTGCTTTCCCAGTTCCAGTGCGATGGCCTGGCCTATACCGCGTGAAGCGCCGGTGACCAGCGCGATTTGTCCTTGTAGCGTCATATGTCTTTATCCCCTTATGCGAGTGCAGCCAAGGCCGCTTTCAATGCTTCGCCGTCATTGAGGGCCATTGCCTGCTGGTTGGTGTCGATGCGTTTGTTCAGCCCTGCCAGTACCTTGCCCGGTGCGCATTCCACGTTATGCGTGATGCCCTGCTTGCCGAATGCCTGTATCGTTTCAACCCAGCGTACCGGCAAATACAACTGGCGTACCAGTGCATCCTTGATTTTGGCCGGATCGCTGTATGCCGCGACATCCGCATTGTGCATCACAGGTATATCCGGCGTTTTAACAGGGACATTGTTCAGGCGTGCACGCAACTGTTCGGCCGCATCTTTCATCATGACGCAATGCGAAGGCACGCTCATCGGCAGCATGATGGCGCGTTTTGCACCTTTTGCCTTGGCCAGCTCCATGCCCCTTTCGACCGCTGCGCGGTTCCCGGCAATGACCACTTGTCCGGGTGAGTTGTAATTTACCGCTTCCAGAACCTCGCCTTGAGCGCCTTCGACACAGACGGCACGTACCAGATCGTCGTCCAGGCCGAGGATCGCGGCGATGGCGCCCACGCCTTCCGGCACCGCTTGCTGCATGCATTGCGCGCGGTAGCGTACCAATGGCAACGCGTCGGCAAAGTTCAATGCACCCGAGGCGACCACTGCGGTGTATTCGCCCAGACTGTGTCCGGCCACGATAGCCGGCTTCGCGCCATGCTGCGATTGCCATGCGCGGTACACGGCGATGCCGGCAGTCAGCATGACGGGCTGGGTGTTGACCGTGGCGTTCAGGTCGGCATCTTCGCCTTCTGCGACCAGCTTCCACAGATCCTGTTTCAATACGTCCGAAGCTTCAGTGAAGGTATCT